>JAEYUK010000253.1 GCA_023432655.1 Pseudomonadota bacterium
GGCCGATAAAATCGTTATTTACATGGAAGAGATGAAAGAGAAGGCCCGGTTAGAAAACGAAGTCATGGTCGCACAACTAGTCCAATCTTCTTTCTTTCCCCCGGTCTCAGTCTCCGACGAAGTACTCTCTACTCATGGACATTTTGAGCCAGCGACTGAATGTGGAGGAGACTGGTGGGGTTTCTATGACCATGGAGACTGGAGGGTCTTCTTTATTGCCGATGCCACAGGCCACGGAGTTCCGGCAGCACTATTAACCGCCACTATCAATTGCTGTAAATCGAGCCTCAGTTTCATCATGGAAACCCGTCCTCATATCCTGGGAGAGCCTCATGAGATTTTACGTTTTATGAATCAAGCGGTTTGCGGGGCCGGTAAAGAGATACAAGTGACATGTTTTGTTGCCAGCTTCAATCGCGTGAGCCGCAAATTTATTTTTGCAAATTCCTCACAGACTGCGCCCCTTCTCTTTAACGGAGAGGGTCCTGAGCTCAATAAAGACCAATTCCGCCCTCTTATCGAGGCCAATGGACCTCGACTGGGTCAAAAGCTAGATGCTCAATTTGAATTCCATACTTTAGAACTCAAAACTCATGATACACTCTTCTTCTATACAGATGGTCTGACTGAAGCCGAGAATCCAGAGGGTACTCTTTTTGGGCAAAGACGCCTGATAAAATCCCTGATTCAACACGGCAGCGGTACACCTAAGGCGGTCATTGAAGGAGTCATGCAGGACTTGAGGGAATTCACATCGAATAAACCACTTAATGATGATCTAACAGTTGTTTCCATGAAGGTAATGGTATGAATGCACACGTCGCCGTCTATGTTAAGGACTCACAGATTTTAGAACAGCTTAAGATTTCCTCCGGAAATACAAACTTCATCATGGAGAATGGGCCAAATCTTAGCGATTACCTCAAAGAGTGTTTCATTATCTGTGATAGAGAAACATTCCTTGAGAAAGCACATGAGCTTAAATCGATTGATCCCTATTTTCTGTATGTCATCAGCTCTGAAGCAGATGAAGAAAATATGCGATTAGTGGAAAAGTACGGACTCCACCATCTGGTTGGGAAAAACGAAGGCATTTATGGCCCTGAGATCATCAATCATTTGAACAAGGCCTATCAAAAAAAGATCTGGGGACTTCAAACCTATCTTGAAAACTCGGCAGAGATCAGAGAAATATCCCTTTCAGACTCTAAGCTCACCAATGAGATGATCGAACAAGCACTCGGACATTTTGATTTTCAAGACTACTTCTCTTCCCCAATTGAATACATACAAGTCATGGCCAATGAGCTTATTTCAAATTCTTTATATAAGGGTCCTTCTAAAAGAAGACTCGAACAAGGACTTGAACATGTTGATCGTAAAAGTCCTGTCTTTTTAAAAGGATCCGATCTGGTCAAAGTATGCCTGGGAATGGATTCAAAAGGCGTTGCCCTTTCAGTCCAGGACTCCTTTGGTGGACTTTCTTATGATTTATTAATGGCCAGCCTTAAACGGAGCTTCCAGGAGAAGACCGTAATGGAAAAAAAGGATGGTGCCGGATTAGGACTCTATATCACCTTTCTACATAGCAATCAGTTCATCATCAATTTCCGGAAAGACTTCCGTACAGAAGTTATCTGCATCATTGAGAAGAACAAGAGATATAAAAACTACAAACAAAGAATTCGTTCATTTCATTTCTTTCAAGAGGTACCCAGTGAAAAGACTACAAATAAATAAACAAATCCTTCAGGATGAGCTCAATGTTGAATTAATTGGAGCGATTGATGAAGATTCTGAGTTTAAAGAATTGTTAGGTCTTGAACAGAAACGAATCTCATTTGATTTCAACCAAGTCAATATGATCAATTCCTGTGGGATCCGAGAATGGATTAAATTTCTGGAAAAAATTCCTGCGGCCACCACTGTCACCTACAATAATTGTCCGCAAATTATCATTGAGCAGATCAATATGGTTCATGGATTTTTCCGTCAGGGGGCATCCATTAACTCTTTTTATGCACCCTACTTCTGCGAGAGCTGTGACAAAGAAGTTAAAGTTCATTTAACAGCAGACAAGGTTAAAAACCGCAAAGCCCCCAAAATGGAGTGCCCTAAATGTGGTTCCGACATGGAGTTTGACGCAATTGAGTCTCAGTACTTTAGCTTTCTTAGGTAATTTATGAGTGATGCTTATTCTACTTTTGAACATTTATTTGACCCAGTCTTGATTGTTAATCTCAAACAAGATCTCGTCTATTTTAACCACCAGGCGAGCATATTCTTTAAGCTACCTCCAAGACTTCTGAAGCAGAAAAGGCATCTCATTCAGTTATGTGATTCAGCTGATTTCGACATCGAGAAATGGCTCTCTAAGGCGTTATTAAGCTTTGAAGTTCTTATTTCCCCTGAAATAAAAATCTATCTTCCACACGAACCGGAAGTTGAATACTACATCATCATGAAACTCATCCCTATCCAGACCGACGGAGGGGCCAATTACGCTATCGTAATTCATGACATGACAGTGGAAACAAAACTTCATTTGAAATACCGTGAACAACTTGAAGAATTGAAAAAAACACATAATCAGATTCTTCAGGCCGACAAACTTTCTACTCTGGGAGAGCTCACGGCCAATATTTCACATGAGATTAATAACCCATTAACCATTGCCGGAGGACATTCAGAGATCATTAAGGATTACCTTAAACATCCTAATGTCGCGAGCAAAGTCTCGCAGCTCCAATCAGCGAACCAAACAGTCATTGATTCATTGGAACGGGTAAACCAGATCATCAAAAACATGAAGGATTTTCTTCATCAAAATGAAGATCAGAAAGAATACAGTGATCTTTCAACTCTTTTAAACAACGCTATCGAATGGATTCTTCCTACAGCACAGAAAAGTGGAATAACAATTCAATCTGTCGCTAAAGACCACTCCGTTGCTCTGGTTAACAGAGTCAAAATTGAACAAGTGATTATTAATCTGATTAA
Source organism: Pseudomonadota bacterium (assembly GCA_023432655.1). Classification (GTDB taxonomy): domain Bacteria; phylum Bdellovibrionota; class Bacteriovoracia; order Bacteriovoracales; family Bacteriovoracaceae; genus Peredibacter. The sequence continues at coordinate 3,001 of JAEYUK010000253.1, forward strand.
AAACTCAATTGATGCCATAACTGATGCCGGCATCTCTCAGGGTGAGATAAAACTTGTTATCTCTAAATCTGAACAGGAACAACAAACCCTTATTGATATATATGATAATGGTCCGGGAATTCGCCCAGAGATCAAGAAAAACCTTTTTAAACCTTTCCAGTCCACCAAAGATGCTGGACATGGGACGGGTCTGGGCCTTTCAATTTGTTCTAAGATCATCGAAGCTCATAAAGGGCGGATCGAACTGGTAGACTCTGAAAAAGGGTGCCACTTCCGGATTAAACTTCCTCTGATTGAAGTTTATAGTTACACCAGAAATGACCGCTCTCTTTCCGGCTCCCCTCTTCAAAAAAGAATTCTGGTGTTGGACAATGAAGTGCAAATCCTCAATGTACTTAATACCTTTATCTCTGATGAGAATTTGGTTTTCATCGGATCTTCGGATCCCATCGATGCTCTGGCCTTCCTCTCTAAGGCCAATATCGATTTAATCATCACCGATTACCAGATGCCAGAAATGGATGGAAGTGAATTTTCGTATAAGGCCCGTGAGCAAGGCTATACAAATCCTATTCTTTATATGACGAGTTCTAAAGGAATAGATCAATACAATAAGGACAGAAAAGATCTCGATATCAATGGCCTCATCGTCAAACCATTTAATCGGGAGGATGTCATGAAGACCATTCATTCCGCTCTTAAATCAAAGGGGGCCCGTTAATGAGCCTTTCGCGAAAACTGCCACAAGATATGAATATTCTTGTCATCGATGATGAAGAAAAAATCTGCGAGCTTATTAAAATTTTTCTCGAGTCGGCCTTTGAGTTTCACTCTGTAGTTACAGCACCAAACTCTGCACAAGCATTGCAGAAATTTTCAAACCAAGATTTTGATCTTATGATCATTGATCACATTATGCCAGGTAAACCCGGAATAGAATTTATTCAACAGCTACGAAATTCTGTAAAATTCAATAAATTGAAAATCATTTTGATATCGGGATACTTACAGCAAGAAGATGTTCTTGAGGCCATAGAACTAGGAATCAAGCATATCGTTGTTAAACCCTTTACTCGTCAACAGCTGGTTAATCAGGTTTCCGATATCCTTAAAATAGAGCTAAACAACAACTAACTTACTGAGTTTCATCTTTTTTGCTGCGTCGGCCGTCTCTAGTAAAAAGATGATAACTGCGGAATGAATACTGATCGACGGGCCCATATTGATTACGTAGACCGAACTCGTCCTGAGTCCATGGCTGATCCTTGAATCTTCGATACCCATGGCCAAAAATAATACAATGTTTTGTGAAATGAGGGTCCTGCTCGTATTCCCGTTCCGTATCCATGCTTTCAGCTTCACCAAAACCATAACCATCAAGACGATCGTTATAATTCATGCTGCTGAGACCATTATCGGATTCTTTATTAGGTTCGGTATTATTCATAGAACCTCCTATTGCTTTATATAAGCAAAAGAGAGGCCAAGAAATTAATGGCAGCTTTTAGTTGTAGAGCAATTGTCGGCTATATCTTTGATCTTCTCAATACACTCGGACTTTTTATCACAAACGTCACAACTTCCCATAAGGTTAGCGATCCCCCCACAAGATCCTGCGATCGGTTTTCTTTTAAAAATAACCCCGACTGACATAATGAGAACAGCAATAGCAAACGCTCCTAGTGTAAATAGTAATGTTTCCATATAGCTCTCCTCCCTTAGTTTAGCCCATCCTAACACATCTAGAGTTGATTGGATTTAAGAAAACTTTCCATCGAAGGGGAAAGAATCTCATTAAATAAATTCTCTTTTTTAGCCTCTAAAAGTAGCACTTTAATACCATTTTTTTCGGCCAATTCAATCCCTTCTTTGCCTAAGACCATGAGTGCAGTACTCCAAATATCTGAAGCAATTCCTGTTGAGGCGATCACAGAAGCCGAAGAAATAGTATGAGTTACAGGTCGGGTCGTTCGAGGATCTATGATATGGGATTTCCTTTCTCCATTAGCGTCGAAAAACTGTCGATAGTTTCCCGAAGTGGAGATCGCCAGGTCCTGAATTTTAAAAGCTAATTGAACATTCTTCTGAGCTCCGGATGTAGGTCTTTCTATCCCCGCCACCCAACTATTTCCAGGCCCCTTAGTACCTTTAAAATAAATCTCGCCGCTTAGATCGACCATATAGTTCTCAATCCCTTTTAAAATGAGCATTTCGCCAATGAGATCACAAACCCATCCGGGTGCAATTGCATTGAGATCTAACTGCAGACCGTTTTTTGTTTTCCAAACGGTTCGTTTTTCCTCATCCCACTTAATAGAGTCAAAACCAGTAAGGGCCTGTGCTTTTTTGAGCTCAACCTGAGAAGGAATTTTCTTAGAAGCTCCTCCTCCGAAACCCCAAAGTTTAATGACAGGTCCCAAGGTAGGATCAAAAGCCCCTTCAGTCTCCTGATAAAACTTTTGAGACAGTTTAAGCATCTCAATAAAGCGAGGAGAGACTTTGATTACTTTATTGGCCGGCGCCTGGTTAAAAGCACTCACAACAGAGTCTGGCCGGTAAGTTGAGAACTCTAAATTAAATTCGTCAAAGAACTTACTTAGGTCTTTCTGAAAATCTTGAGGATTTAAATCGCCACGATACTTAACAATATAATAAGCACCGAATATTTCACCCTGAAGTGAATGAATCTCAGGACTTTGTTCCTTCTTAAAAAAACAGCCTGCTAAAAGCAGGCTGCACATTAAGAAAGATAATTTTAGGAACTTAACCACCGAAATCATCCAACATAATATCTTCTCTTTCCACACCGAGAGAAAGAAGCATGTTGATTACTGATTGGTTCATGATTGGAGGTCCACAAAGATAGTACTCACAATCTTCAGGGGCCGGATGGTTCTTCAAATACTGTTCGAAAAGAACATTGTGAATGAAACCTGTATAACCAGTCCAATTATCAGATGGCTGAGGCTCAGAAAGAGCTACGTGCCACTTGAAGTTTGGATTCTCTCTTTGAATTGAGTCAAAGTCCTCAACATAGAACATTTCACGTACCGAACGAGCTCCATACCAGAATGTCACTTTACGATCGGTCTTAATTCTTCTGAACTGATCGAAGATATGAGAGCGCATTGGCGCCATACCTGCACCACCACCAACAAAGATCATTTCTTTTTTAGTTTCGCGTGCGAAGAACTCTCCAAAAGGACCAGAAATAGTCACTTCATCACCTGGTTTAAGGTTGAAGATATAAGAAGACATTTTTCCAGGAGGAATGGTCTCAGGTGCTTTAGGATGAGGAGTTGCAATCCTCACGTTTAGCATAATGATTCCAGCTTCTAGAGGGTAGTTGGCCATTGAGTAAGCACGAACGGTCTCGTCCTCAACCACACTCTTATATTTCCAAAGATTAAATTTATCCCAGTCCTCACGGTATTCTGGTTCAATATCAAAATTCTTAAAATCAATGGCGAGTCCTGCTGGTCTTTCAATCTGAATAAAACCACCAGCTCTAAATGGAACTGATTCACCGGCCGGAAGTTCCAGCACCAGCTCTTTAATGAAAGTTGCCACGTTATGGTTTGAGCGAACTTTACATTTCCATTTCTTAACCCCGAATACTTCTTCTGGTACTTCGATCTGCATGTCCTGCTTACATGTTACCTGACAAGAAAGGCGCATACCTTCTTTGGCTTCACGCTTATTGATGTGACCAGTTTCAGTTGGAAGGATATCTCCACCACCTGACTTCACAATCACTTTACACTGACCGCATGTACCGCCACCGCCGCAAGCTGAAGAAAGAAAGATTTTCTCAGCAGCAAGTGCTGTTAAAAGCTTACCGCCGCCTGCAATCTCAATGTCTTTTTCGTGGTTAATATTGATTTTAATTTTACCCGAAGAAACAAGTTTCGAGCGGGCGATAAGAATAATCACCACTAAAGTGAGGATTACTCCTGTAAACATAACTACTGCTAATAAAATTTCATTCATAGTTGAATTCCCGCGAAGGCCATAAATACAATGGCCATTAACCCTGTAGCGATAAAGGTGATTCCTAAGCCTCTGAGTCCAACTGGCACATCAGAATAGGCCATCTTCTCTCTAATACCGGCCAAAGCAACAATCGCAAGTGCCCAACCTGTACCAGAACCAACTCCGTAAACAACAGACTGACCAAATGTATAGTCTCGTTCAACCATGAAAAGTGAGCCACCAAGGATCGCACAGTTTACAGTGATCAAAGGAAGAAAGATCCCAAGAGCGTTGTATAAAGAAGGAACATATTTATCGAGTACCATTTCAAGAATTTGAACAATGGCCGCAACGACACCGATGTAACAAATAAGCCCAAGGAAAGAAAGATCGGCTTCTGGAAAACCGGCCCAAGAAAGCGCACCTTCGCGAAGTAGATTGTTATAAACGAAGTTGTTGGCCGGGACGGTAACTGTCTGCACAACAATAACAGCAATACCTAAACCAATTGCTGTTTCAATTTTTTTCGAAAGGGCCAGGAAAGTACACATACCCAAGAAAAAAGCGAGGGCCATGTTTTCGATAAAAATACTTTTAACGAATAAACTTAAATATTCTTCAAACATAACTCACCTATTCTTTTTCAGTTTGTTCAGGTCTAAAAGTTCTTAAAACCCAAATCAAAACGCCAATAATAAAGAACGCACTCGGTGGCAGGAGTAAAAGACCATTCGATTGGTACCATCCACCTTCAGTTGTAAGACTAAAGATAGAGAAGCCAAAAAGTTTTCCTGAACCAAAGAG
>JAEYUK010000279.1 GCA_023432655.1 Pseudomonadota bacterium
TCGAAAACCCGCCACTAAGAATTGGGCCCCGAAAGGGGCCTTTTTTTTAATTGTTCGCAGCTAACTGGGGATGACTTTTAAAGTCCCAAAGACGTGTCTCATGCATAACCGGTAGAAACTACATGTTTCACTTGTGACACACGAGTTACAAACCGTTTCAGACTCGGTAGCGCTCTCAAGTGGATTATATTCGATTAACAAAACGTTGCGCTTCGAGCTTATTTGGGACTTTAAAAGTCATTGGATTTATTAAAAACGTTATCCTCATTTAACTGCGAACAATAGAAAAAATTAAGCTGAGTAAGATTTTCCAGGTCGCTGGACAAGCGGGGGTGGCCTTGGTCTTATGGCCGGAATATTTTTAAGGAGTTCGCCATGAAGTTTCTCATCCTTGGTCTTATGCTGAGTTCATTTGCTTGGGCCCAGAAAAATGATCTCACCCATCGTCCAAAGTCCTTTTTAACCTCTGGCGGGAAGGCCGTATTTGTCGACTTTCTGGAGGCCAACTATAAAATATCTTACAACTTAAATAATCGTTCGGCACAAGTCACGGCCACCATTAAGTTTGATGCTCCTGAAGCTGGTATGCCGGTGTTTGACAGTGATGAAAATCCGATGAGTGTTTCTCTCAACGGGGAAGTCGTTTCCTCTAAAGAAATTAAAACACCTGGACGTGAAACTGAGCTTAGAATTATTCGAAAAGATGTGACGATCGGAACACATACTGCAGTTATCACTGTTCCACTTAAAAACTTAATTGAATGGCGTAATGGTGAAGTCAGAAACGCCTTCTGGAACTCGGATCTTATGGATCGACGGTTTCTTGAGCGCTACATGCCAGCAAGTTTTGAGTACGATCAAGTTAAGATGAAGTTCGAAGTTGAAGTCGTAGGGAATACGAAATCCAAGTATAAGATCTATGCCAATGGTGATGTCGTAAGTAACGGCGATAATAAATTCACCATTAATTTCCCGGAATACTTTAATAACTCTTCTGTTTTCTATCACATCATCCCTGAAGGGGCTTCGGATGAAATTCAGTTCACTTTAAAATCAGTGGATGGCCGTGACATTCCGGTGACCATTTATACGATTAAACCTGAAGTTCTTGATGCTGATAAACTTAAAACTCTTTCGACTCAAATTTTTCATGAGCTTGAAGGGGATTATGGTGCCTGGCCTCACCCATCTTTGACTGTCTACAACGCCGGTCGTGGGGGGATGGAGTACCATGGAGCAACCATCACTAGCACTAGTGCTTTAGGGCATGAGATGTTTCATTCTTATTTTGCTCGAGGAGTAATGCCGGCCAACGGGAATGCCGGATGGCTTGATGAGGCCCTGGCGAGCTGGAGAGACAAGGGGTACAACACGACTTATGAACTTACAGGTGTGAGCCGGATGTCTAATCAGTTTTACTACACCAGAACCACGGATGCCTCGGCCTATACTTTCGGCGAGAGATTCATGAGCTATATGGACGGTAAATTAAAGGCCAAAGGTGGACTTAAACCTTTCATGAGACACATGCTTGAAAAGCGTTTATTTGCTCCGCTTTTTGTAGAAGAGTTCATTAAAGAAATGAGTGACTTCTACGGAGAGTCGGTAGAAGAAGATTTTAAAAAATTTACTTTTGGAACCAAGAACTCTTTTCAAAAATCTCTTCAGTCTGAACGCCATGATCATCCGATGCACCAGAAGATGACGGCCGAAGAATTACAAAAACTTCTTTAATATATTACTTAATAAAATGGCGCTGAACCTCGGCGCCATTTTCTGTATGAACGCACTCTCCATCGGCCCTTAGTTCCATAATAATTCTTACCGGTGACCCAATATCAGAAGGGGTCGGAACATAATCCACACTCCTCGCCGCTGAAGAGCGGGCCAGAGACATGGGAAGGGCAGTAGAAAGGGTTATGTAAAACTTCTTAGCGATATCGTGAGCATCAATCTGAGTTGGGCTACGTCTATTCACGCCGGGAAGAATGCTGTCATTCATGATGGAATCCCCATCCTTATGAAGTAGTCCCAGAAAGTGTCCCATTTCATGCAGCATGACGGTTCGGAAATCATAACCACTTCCACTTTCATCGGTATGAAAGGTATAAGTATCGTTGATTAAAATGTCGGCATGTTCAATTCTTACTTGCTCTTGACTGGTGCCGATATAATGGCGTCGGCCAAAGAGTTGAGTCACCGCCAGGGCCGAACCTGGAAGACTTTTTGGCCAGTGGGTAATTTTATAAATGCCAAAAATACCATCCGCCCCCAGAGAATCCAGATTGAGCGTGGGAGAAGATTTTTCTTCCGTGTCTTCGGAGTGAGTGAAAAAAGTTTTCTTCCCCTCAACGGCCGTTTTCCAGGCGACACCCATATCCAGGATGTTTTGAACTTCTTGCGGACTAAAGCTATCTGAGTATTTTAAATCAACAGGAAAGGTCTGAGAGGCTATCCAAATGTAGGGAGCATTTTTATTAATATTTCCGGGAGAAGCTTCTTTAACTCCTTCAGAGGCGACACAAGCAGAGAGGATGATAGTTGTAAGAAGTAAAAGTGCTGATTTCATTTTTCCCCGAAAGAGCAAGGTTTCATCCTGTATCGACTCTTTCGGGAGAAAAATGAGATAAAAAACTTATCTATTTATTTGATTTTGCATGGTCGGCCATGAATTGATCCAGGCCATTTTTAGTCAGTGGGTGATTAAAAAGTCCTTCAATCACTTTAAATGGGAGAGTCGCCGTATCGGCCCCAACCATCGCGCATTCTTTTACGTGGGTGGAGTGGCGAAGCGAAGCCGCCAGAATCTTAGTTTCGAAACCGTAATTATTAAATATCACTCTGATTTCCTGGATAAGATCCATACCAGTCTGGCCCACGTCATCTAAACGTCCTACGAAGGGAGAAACATAGGTGGCACCATTTTTTGCGGCAAGAAGCGCCTGATTGGCCGAGAAAACTAGTGTGACATTTGTTTTGATGCCTTTTTTTGAGAAGTGCTTACAGGCAATCATCCCATCTTTAGTCATCGGAAGTTTAATCACCACGTTCTTATGAATTTGCGCCAGTTCTTCACCTTCTTTAATCATGCCTGCTGCTTCAAGAGAGATAACCTCCGCTGAAATGGGGCCATCCACGATTTCGGAAATTTCTTTAATAAGTTCTTTTTGGTTTTTACCTGTTTTTGCCACCAGACTTGGATTGGTCGTCACGCCATCCACAAAGCCCCAGGCATAAGCTGTTTTGATTTCATTTAAATCGCCGGTATCAATAAAAAATTCCATATAGTCTCCTAAATATGTCGGATTAAAACGTCTTGGGTTTAAAACAGTTATGGATCATAATAAAAAGCATGAGAACGTTTGGCCACTTTTGGATGAGTGTATTTTTAACTATGGGACTGGCCCACGGGGTAGTGGTCGTTCCGAACCTTCCGGATGAAGGTGTTCTGGGTCCTGTTAATCGTGATTCTATTGATCCCCAGGTTGATTATGAACGGTTTTCCGGCCGGGTCACGGATAAAGATGATGCTTCCCGAGTTTTTAAGATCAAAGTTGAAAACAATAATACGAAATTTTTCCGCGCCGGGGATCAGGTTCTGTTTAAACTCAACCTAAAACCGAAAGAAGACTACTGTAAAGGATTTGTCCGCTCGGTGGAGGATTTTCACTTTACTATTTTTGTTGAGAGTCTGGCCCCTTGTTACTCCGAAAAGGAATACTTCCGTCGGGGGACTGTTCTTAACTTTAATGCTAAAGTTCTTGCCTCACGGGTTTTTGAAGCTTCAAAGTATCGAGAACAGCTTATTTTAAGAAAGGATGATTTCTTAAAGCAGCTTAATGGTATCAATCATTTCTTATGGACCTTTGATCAGCAAAAAGTTAAAACAGCCGCTGAGTACGATGAACAAATTAATCAACTCCAAAGAGAAAAACGTAAGGCCTTGGATGATATGATTTCTTTGAAACAAGAACAGTTGGTTCTCCAGAATGAACTCATGAAAAAGCTCAATGAACTGGATGAATCTCTTCAGTTTTATCGGGTAGAACGACAGGAATTAATGACTGATCGTTGGGAGTCAGATCATGACCTGGGTCTACCAGTAGGGCATCGCCCACAGAAGATGAAAGCGCAGTAAGGTAAACATTCATGGATGCTATTTTTCAGAAACAAAAAGAACTCACGGTTCATCCGGTATACAATACCCTAAATGACATTGAAGGCCTCCGCCATTTCATGGAATACCATGTTTATGCCGTTTGGGATTTTATGACTCTTTTAAAGTCCCTCCAGAGACAAATAACCTGTGTGACTTTGCCCTGGAGACCCTCCATTTATCCCGCTCCTCTAGTGCGACTTATTAATCAGATCGTTCTGGGTGAGGAGAGTGATGTGACTCAAGACGGAGAAGCGATTTCTCATTTTGAGCTCTATTTAAAATCCATGGAAGAAGTTGGGGCGAGTACGGAAGGGATCAGATCCCTCCTGGAAAAATTCGATCTCAATCAAATACCAAAAGTCGCCAGAGAGTTTGTGGCATACAATTTGGATCTGGCAGAAAATGGTCATGTGGTTGAAGTCGCTGCTAATTTCTTTTTTGGCAGAGAAAAGTTAATCCCTGATATGTTTACGGCCATGGTAGAGACCCTCAACCGTGAAGGAATCGAAGCACCGACCTTTCTTTATTATTTGAAACGTCATATTGAAGTCGATTCGGAGGAACATGGTCCGTTGGCCCTTCAATGTCTTAATCAACTTATTAATGGAAATCCAGAGCTCCAGGAACGGGCCTTTGATGCCGGTCTCAAAGCACTTGAAATGCGCCAGCGTCTTTGGGACGGTGTTTTAAGTGACTCAGGAAAGCTGACTAAAACGCTTTAAGTGCAAGAAAATATCAGAAGAAACCTGCCTGTTTAGGCCCCGTCAGAATTGTCGTTTCGTGTGCGCCCCAGTTAGCATTAACTATTAAAAATAAAAAACCAATTTGGAAGGTTTTTAAATAAATTAAGGAGGATGTATGTCCCGATTCTTCATGCTCTCATTGGGGCTTTTACTGAGTTTCCAGGCCTTTGGTCAGGATATGGCCGTTCAGGGATTTAATTCCCGCTTTTCACTGGTTAAAAATGATCAAGGGAAAGTTACTGCTATTAGGCTCAAAAAAGTAACTAAAACTTTTTCTATCATGCCTTTCATCGAGCAACTTAAAGATGATCTTTCCCGCGAACAGAGTAATTTTCATGGACTTACCGAAGGTCAGATTGAAGCCGAAGTTGATAGCATGCTTTATGACATGGGACTTGATCCTTACCTAAAGGGGAATGGTTCAGATGAAGCTCAGAGGATTAAAGAGGCCATCATGAACATTGCCAATATCAATGTTGATGATTCTTTTCGTGAACTAAAAAAGGGATCTTTCTGGAAAGAATTTGAGTCCCGTATCAATGAAGCTTTTCTCTTCATTGACCCTACCATTCTTAATAACCTCGAGGACCCTCGTTTCTTTTATAAAAGAGAAGTGACTTACCAAGTTGTGAAATGGGCCCTGGATCAGGCAAAAAAACGTTTCTCAAATGTTCCCGTGCTTAGTATCGCAAGTTTTGTCATTGTTCGCGTTCATCAGATGATGCTTGAGC
>JAEYUK010000340.1 GCA_023432655.1 Pseudomonadota bacterium
CCCGAGGGTATTTATTGGGGATAAAAAGTCGCAAAATCTTCATACGAACCTCACACGACTGCTGCCTTTAGAGATCTTCTTCTTATTCGTGAAACAGATTTAAAAGCGGTCTGGTTCTATTTAAGTGGAAGTGTCCCGACCAGACCTACAGAAAACAATGTCGCTAACAATGCGGTCTTTTTCTACTACCCTTTGAATAAGGTCTCCCCTTATGTGAAGACTTCTACTCAAAGGCTTTACCGCATACGAAGCGCCAAAGAACTCAATGGTCAGGACAACTCTACGACCCCGGGTGGAAGCCCAACGACTTACCCTCCTCACGATCGAAGAATTGGTTGCGTACCTAAGTTCTAATTCTTTAAATGCCGGGAAATGATTTTAATGATCGGGGTGAGTTCTTTTTTAAAAGTATTATAGAACACTCCTACTGATACCGTCGTCACCAGAGCACTGACAAGAAATCCAAACAACATGGTCTTCTTAAGACTCCAGGCCTTGCTAAAAAGGGCCTTTTTAAGAAGCCAAATAGCAATCAGAAAAGCGATCCAGAAGTGAAGAAAAGACTTAACATCGTTTTGCCTTAGAGCGATATCGATAAGACCCATTAAAGCATCTTTATCCCTAAGGATATCCACCAGAAGGTCATAAATACGGGGATGACTTAAAAGGAAACTTTTTAAATAAGTATCCTGAAAACGATCTTCGATCAGTGCCTTCACGTCACTTGAAGAAGCTTCCATCAAGTGGCTTTCTGAGTGCATTCTTTTTATTAAAAGAATCACCCGCTTATCAGTCAAAGCTTTAGCATTAATCGAATCATATCCAAGTTTTTTTAATTCTACAGAGGCATCAAAAATGGGATCAGGCCGATGGGATTCTTGAGTCCCCTCCTGGCCGAAACCAGGAAGGGAAATGAGAAAAAATAAAAGTAAAAAAAAAAATCTCATGACTTCTTAAGCGTAGCCTTTTCAAACAAGACAGTCATGGGAACAGCGATAAAAATAGTAGAGTAGACTCCTAGGATTACACCGATCGTCATGGCGAAAAAGAAGTCATGAATTACGGATCCACCCCAGATAAGCATAACGAGTGATACACCTAAAACTGTCGCAGATGTAATAATAGTACGTGACATGGTTTCATTAATAGCGCGGTTGATTGTCTGAACAGAAGAATACTCGGGATGAGCAGCTTCAATTTCGCGAACACGGTCGTAAATAACAACCGTATCGTTCACTGAGTAACCGATGATTGCTAACAGGGCCGCAACAATCTGAAGCGAAAATTCTTTTTGCGTTAAAACGAAGGCACCAACGATAATGATAACGTCATGAAATAAAGCAGCAATAGCACCAGGAGCAAACTTATAATCAAATCTCAAGGCGAGATAAATCATAATAGCAAGGATGGCCCAGAAAATGGCCTTCACTGCTGATGTTCTCAGTTCTTCACCGGCCTTAGGCCCTACGATGTCATTCTTTAAGATTTCAAATTTTCCCGACGTATACTTTTCTGAAAGAACAGTATTCACCTGATTTGAAATCGCATTGAGGTCCGCCCCTTCATCACTTTCAAGTTTTAAAAGGAATTCGTTCTGATCCTCATCCCCAATACTTTGAAGCTGAGAGAGAGAAACGTCTTTTCCTTCAAGATAAGTACGAAGGTCACCCAATTCAACTTTATCCTGGAATTTAACTTGGATCTCTACCCCACCACGGAAATCAACCCCGTAGTTTAATCCCTTAGTGAATAATCCTACCAACGTGGCAATGACTACTAGAGCAGAAACGACCCCAGCAATTTTAAACATCCCAACGTAATCTACATTTCTTGTTGTACTCATATATATCAATCCTTCGATTAAATGCTTATTGTCTTCTTATTGCCGCGGCCTACATACAATTCAAAAAGAATCTTAGACACGAAGTAAGAAGTGTATACGGTTGTTGCGATACCAATCAATAACGTCACGGCAAATCCACGAACCGGACCAGTTCCGAAATTCAAAAGACAGATACCCGCAAGAGCAGTAGTGATGTTAGCATCGGCGATGGCCCAGAAAGCTTTGGCAAAACCAGTACGAACCGCTTCAAATGGAGTCATCCCTGCTCTGAGTTCTTCACGAATACGCTCGTAAATAAGAATGTTACCATCTACCGCCATACCTACGGTGAGGGCAATACCAGCAATACCTGGAAGAGACAAAGTAGCTCCAACCATAATCAAGATAGACAGAGTAAAGAGTACGTTGGCCACAATTGAGAAAGTAGCAATAAGACCTGAGGCCTTATAATAGAAACACATGAAAGCTAGAACGAGAAAAGAACCGATCATAGCAGCGACTTGAGCTTTATCAATGGCATCAGCACCAAGGGATGGTCCAACAACACGCTGTTCTTCAAAGATAAGTTCAACCGGAAGTGCACCCGCTCGCAGTACTAAAGCGAGATCACGAGCTTCCATCATCGAAGCATTGTAGTCCCCAGCACCAAGAGTAATTTGAGCGGAACCACCAGCGATTCGGCCTTGAACGACTGGGGCCGAATAAACGTTACCATCTAGAACGATCGCCAGACGTTTACCAATATTAGCACCAGTAATCTCTTCAAAAATTCTAGCACCTTGAGGTTTAAATTCAAGGCCTACATAAGGACGGTTTTGTTGTGGATCAATTCGAACGATGGCTTCCTGGAGAGATTCTCCAGTTAAGCTTGTCCCTGATTCAACCAGGTAAGGCTCCATGCTTGTGACTTCGTTAGTAACTTTATTAATTGTTCTACCGAAAGCGATCTCGAAGCCTTTTGGAAGATCATTAGCGAGGTGAGTATTAATTTCTGTTACATAATCAGAAAAGCGCTCCCCTTTTTTATATTCAATCCCGGCCTTCTTAACTTTCTCCAACCATTCATTCAAGGCCATTGGAGAAACATCATCATTAACAAACTTGAACTCTAGTTTCGCCGTACGGCCGATAAGATCTTTAGCGCGAGCAATATCTTTTACGCCCGGAAGCTGAACAACAATTCTTTCTGCTCCCTGGGATACGATTTCAGGTTCAGTCACGCCGAACTCATCAATACGGTTACGAATAACTTCAATTGATTTTGAAAGGGCCGTATCTTCGATTTCACGAACATAATCTCTTCCAAGTCCGTACTGAAGAGTAGTCCCGGAATCCTGAGTTAAGCGAAGTGGGTAACCATAGAATTCACGGATTTTTGCTTTGGCAGCATCGCTGTCGCTTTCCTTAGAAAGGATGATCGAATGCTTCGGATCACGAATACTTGAAATATCCAATGAACCAAGAGTTGATTCGATACCAATGTCTTTTAATGTCCCTTGAATTTTTCTGGCGTGATTGACGACTTCATCCCGGTAGACCTTATTGAAGTCAATACCAAGGACCATATAAAGTCCCCCTTGAAGATCCAAACCTAAATTGATTTTGGTCTTCACCGGAAAAGCGCCATCTTCTTTGAGATTAAAAAACGTAGGTGCAGTGGTCATCACCGCAGCAATAACC
>JAEYUK010000076.1 GCA_023432655.1 Pseudomonadota bacterium
GTCGTTTGGCTTATCAGAAAAGTTTATTTAAAAAACGTCCGTAAGAACACTTAAAGAAAAATCTCGCAGGCCTCTTCGAGTTTTAGGGCCAGTTCTTTTCGGAATTGGGCCAGATCCGAGTAAATAAAATCCACAATTTTCTCTCTCTGTTTTTCAGGTGTCTTAAAATCAGGCCATCCCCAATTAATTCCCGAGATAATTCGAATCTTTCCCTGGTCTGGAGTGAGCTTTTCAATGTCACAAAGAAGTTTGTAATGAACTGCTGGTCCCTGGGCCTTTGGTACGGCCTTGGCCATTTCAATGATACCTGGTTTGACCTCAGGGTTTTTTAACTTAAGAGCTTCCACCATGGAAGTTTCAATTGAGTGTGCACCCCAAAGATGAGGGCCAAGGGAAGTGGTCTTAAGATTCTTGTCTTCGGTTGTTTCAAGATAGCGGTAATAAAAATTATCCATGGTCTGGAAAAGATACTGAAGGAGTTGGGCTTCATCGCTTAAGCTTGCTCGAACTTTTTCCTGCCAATCTAGAATCTGTTTATCAGTCATGGAGTCTCCTCTTAAAGAGATAGGAGAGTTACGTAATTGGATTGAATTTTATTCAGAGTCATTTCAAAAACGGGAATGAATTCTTCCTGATTTTTTTCACGACATAATCCGCTAAAAATGGAAATGAGTTTATCTTTTTCAAAATTAATCACCTCATGAACGGCACGGATAGCATGCAGATACTGTTCTTCGCTCCAAGGGATATCCTTAGTTTCACCATTTTTAACGGCATAGATTGGCCGATAAAGATCAGGATAGAGTTCGATGAGTTTTAAGGTCACATAGTTTAATTGACCATTAATAATATCCTGAAAAGGAGGGCGTCCGCTCTGAGTCAGTCCATCTACGATATCATCGGCCATTTGGAAAATAAGACCGATTCTTTCGCCCATGGTGGCCATGGTGGCAATATCTCTATGGCCTGCCAATTTGGCAGGAGTCGTACAGCAATAGCGGATGAGGCTTCCCGTTTTTTTGAGACAAATTTGTTCAAGATCTTCGAATCGCACTTGAGGACGTGATTTTAAGTCGTACTGAAGCCATTCACCGTCCGCAAGATCCTTAATACAGGTCGTGAGATCAATCAGAAGCTCATTATTATTTTTACGGGCGAGTTCTCCCATAACTTGGGCCAGAACATAATCTCCCGCGAGAATAGCAGTCGTATTGTCTCTAATAGCATTAATGGTGGGGTGATTGCGCCGCTTATCCGAATCATCGATGACATCATCATGGATAAGGCTTGCCAGGTGGGTGAGTTCCACCGCACGGGCATAGGATTTTAAATCTTGAAAAGGCACCCCAAAGACTTTTCCCATAAGAAATAAAAGACCAGGTCGGAATTTTTTCCCGCCCGCAGCGATGAGATCATTGAGCTCACCTGCCAGGGCACTGACCGTTTGATCAGTCATTCCTAACTGTAAGTCATCCAAATTGTTTTTAAGCTCTTGGAGTTTCATGGGTAACGTTTCCTTAAGGTTTCAGGATATTATGTGAATTTATGGCCTTAGGCAAGAAAACCCCTCATAATGAGGAGATTAATTGAGGAGGATCACGATGAAAATTTTAATGGCACTTTTCTTTACTCTGATGAGTTCCGCTTTCGCTCAAGAGATCTATAAAATCAAAGACAAAACGATTAAAGGCGAAGAATTTCAGATGGAAAGTTTAAAAGGTAAGGTCGTTATGATTGTGAATATTGCATCACAATGCGGCTACACCTCTCAGTTAGATGGACTTGAAAAGTTATACCAAAAATATAAGAACAGAAATTTTGTTGTCCTAGGAGTGCCAACTAATGACTTTGGAGGTCAGACACCTGAGGACGATGCAGGGATGCTTGAGTTTTGCCAAAAAAACTACGATGCAACATTTCCGATTTTGACCAAGAAGACTATTTCTGGAGACGAAAAACGAGATCTTTATAAGTACCTGACCGAGGCTACGCCAAAGGAATTCCAGGGTAAAGTAGAATGGAATTTCGAGAAATTTCTTATAGATAGGAAAGGCAAAGTGGTTGGCCGGTACAAGTCAAAGGTGCGCCCTGATGATCAAGAACTGATGAAAAAAATTGAAGAAATCCTGAAGTAATTTTTACCATAGGTCATGGACTTTTAAGGGTGTTTGATATATAAAACACCCTATGACCAAGAGTTATTATCTCCACCTAAGCACAATCTTTCTGATTCATGGACTCATGCTCCTTGGAACTTGGACAATCTCCCAGAACGATTTCGTCAAGGCCGGATTAAAAAACGTTGAAAGTGGCGTATTAAAACTTCAAGTGGCATCTCAAGTGATGATGGCCTCTCCAGTTAAGACGGTAAAAAAAGTCGTACCTCTGAATCCTCGTAAAACGAAGACTGCTCCGGCAGTCGTAGAAGAAGTGGCGGCCCCTGCCGTTAATGAACCGGCCGTGGCCCAAGGTTCAGAATTTGGTAATAACGCTAATGGGAAAAATGACATTGCCACTTTGTATAAAGCGGAACTTCGCGCTCGCATTGACCAAAATAAATCTTATCCACCTTTAAGCCGTCGTCTAGGTCAGACGGGCACAGTGATTGTAGCCTTTACGCTTCTAGAGGATGGAAATATCATTAATATCAGAATTGATAAGCCTTCCCGGTACGAGCGTTTAAATGATTCGGCGATGAATGCCGTGAAAAAAGTTGAACGTTTTAAGCCCATTCCTAAAGAGCTAGGAACAGCGGAAATGGATGTCAAAGTTCCTGTAAAATTTGTGACTATTTAGCTTTTAAAAAAGGAATTTTCTTATGCGTTTAATTGATTTCATCAATGCAGGTGGATCGATTACCTGGATCTTGGTTGCGATGAATGTCATCGGGCTATCTCTGGTACTCTGGCGTCTTTTTATCTTCAAAGATTTTAATGGAAGAATTAACGAAGAATCAAAACTTCTCGCTGATGATATGACCAAGAGATTTGAAAAGGCCAATCTGATTGAGCATTTGGATCTTGTTAAAGATGCGATCACTCAAAGGGTTCATGAATTGGAATTCGGTTTAACAACGATTAAAGTTGTTGCAACGACTGCTCCTCTTCTTGGTCTACTCGGTACTGTTATTGGTATTTATCAGGCGTTCCAGGTTATTTCCAATACCGGTCTCTCTGATCCAGGTCAATTTGCTTCGGGGATTTCCTACGCTCTTATCACGACCATTGTGGGTCTGATTGTAGCGATTCCTCATTACATCGCTCATAACTACCTTACAGGTGAACTCGATTCTCTTGAAATCAAAATGGAAAAATCCATCGCTCCAATGTTAAAAGGCGAGTAAGGTATGGGACGCAAACAACGCCGGGAATCTCTGGCAATGGATTTAACACCGTTAATCGATATGGTGTTTTTATTACTAGTTTTCTTCCTCGTCACTTCGACCTTTAAAAAGGA
>JAEYUK010000190.1 GCA_023432655.1 Pseudomonadota bacterium
GCCGTGGGCATTTTAAGGTCTTCTAGTCCATTAAAAATTCGGTGGGCCTCATCCAGGGCCCTTAGAGCTTCAGCTTCTGATTTAAGTTCATTAATGACTGAAATATCCATTCCTGCAAGGAAGACACCAGGCTTATGAGAAAAGAAAATTAACCCTTTCACCGCTTTTTTTTCCTCAAGGGCCTTCGCTTCCATTACGGCAGCTTTTAACTCCTCTAAAGTTTCGCGAGTCAAAGTTGTCATGGATTTCTTTTCATACTTTCCAAATCCAACCCAAAGTAATTCATCTTTTGTTTCAACAGTAAGATTTTGATAGTTCATGAAGACTCCGCTTAAACTTTAAGGTTCTCGATGACAACTGCTCCGCCCTGACCTCCGCCAATACAGAGAGTGGCCAGACCATATTTTTGGCGGCGACGTTTTAACTCATGAGCGAGTGTCACCACCAGGCGCGAGCCAGTAGACCCCACCGGGTGACCTAATGCAATTCCCCCACCATTAACGTTTAGTTTTTCAAGTGGGATTTCACCCACTACTTCATCGATTCCCCATCTAGATGAGAGAGACTTATCCTTCATCACTTTCATGCAACCCAAAACCTGAGCGGCGAAAGCTTCATTAAGCTCAATAAGATCCATCTGATCTAAGGTAAGGCCTGTGCGCTTTAGAACTCCATGAGTGGCCAGTACCGGACCGAGACCCATTCTCTCAGGCTCGAGTCCATGGAAGTGGTAATCAACCATGCGTGCCATTGGATCCAAGTTATATTTTTTTACAGCTTCTTCAGAAGCCAGTAGCCACATTGAACCACCATCTGTGATCGGACAAGCATTACCTACAGTGACAGTGCCGGTTTCTTTTTCAAAGTAAGGCTTTAACTTCCCCAAACCTTCAACTGTAGAATTGGCACGGAAACCAATATCATCAGCAATCATTTTATCGAGTTTAGCACCCGCAGTGATAGGTAGGATTTCTTCGCGAAATTTTCCTTCTTTAGTAGCAGTAGCTGTTTTGTGATGGGAGAGGTTGGCGAACTCATCCTGCTCAAGACGAGAAATTCCTAACTCTCGGGCAAGAGTTTCTGCAGTCTGTCCCATATTTTTTCCGCAGAAAGGATCAGTTAATCCCTGCTCGATAGCAATCACCGGAGCTAGAAAATGTGGACGAAAAGAAGAGATAATTTTCAATTTTTGTGCCGGAGACTTGGCCCCCATGAGAGCAATGAAAAAATCTGTCATGTGCTTATTATAAATAAGCGGCATTTGAGACATATTCTCCACTCCACCTGCGAAGATCAAATCACTTCTACCAGAAGAAATTTTATCATAGGCCTGTGAAAGAGCTTCCATTCCCGAAGCACAGTTACGGTGAACAGAATAACCGGAGGTTTTCTTATTAAGACCTGCTTCCAAAGCTATCACTCTTCCAATATTTGGGTATTTCGCTGGGGTACCGGTATTTCCCACAATCACTTCATCAATTTGATCCAGCGGAAGCGCATACTTATCTACCAGGTGGCGAATGAGATAATGTCCTAGAAAGGGAGCTGCTATTTCTTTTAATTCAGTGCCTGCTTTAACTTGAGGCGTGCGTTTTCCATTAACGAGATAAACCGGTTTCATTTTGAAGTCCTTTTCATTGGGAAAATCTAGTTTAAACTGCCTCTTATTCTAGTCCATTCAGGAGGATTGATTAAGATAAAAGTATTTCGGTCAACTTTAAAATATGTTGCGCCAAAAATAAAAAAGCCCCGGATCAACCGAGGCTTTTTTCGAGGAGAAATGGGTGGAGTAGTATTTTAGAAAATAATGACTGCACCAGCAAAAATTGAAAGAGCGTTAGAATTGATAATTTCTTCACCTAGATCACGAAGTCTTGCTTGATCCGGCGATGAGCCACCACTTTTAGCAGACTTTGATGACAAGCTGTCGCCTAACCCTGATGAATAAGCGGCTTCTAAGTTAATCCCGAATCCACGAGTGATCATGATTTCAGAACCAATCATTAACTGACCAGAAACATAACTTGTATTGTACTCTTCTTTTCCGTAAGAGTACGCGTACATTGGATCATAACCAGTATTGTTGTCACCATACTTTAGGCTTGCACGGTTATAACCGAGACCAGCTCCAAGGTAAGGACGGAATCTTTCACTATTCGTGATGAAAAACTTCCCGTAAATATCAGCACCCATTGTGCGGTACTGTATTTCGCGACCTTTCATACCAAACGTATTGTTATAGTAATTGTTCATGTAAAAGCCATTATTGGCAAAGTCGTTAGTTTTAAGCTGAGCGAAGTTAAAACCAATACCTACGCTAAAGCGAGTATTGATGTTTGACTCAAGTCTTAGACCTGTTGAAATCTCAGCTTCAAGCTGCTCAAGCTCACCGTTAAAAGAAGTTCCTCCTACATAAGGAAGAAGTTTAATCTGCTCGAAGCTACCGTTACTTACAGGGGACACTTCTGCAGTTGAAACCACCGGAGCCGCTTGTTGAACTTTTACTTCTTGTTCAACTTCTACTTTTCTATTCTTTTTGTACTTATTCTTAAAAGGATCACACTCGGCTGCATCAGATTCTTCCATAATACAACGGAGCTTCTTCTGATTTTCTTCATACTTTTGATTGAACTCTTTAATCGCCTGGGTCGATTCGATTTTTTGATCGATATACTCTTCCTGACTATCAATAAGCTTTTCAGTTTGATTCGTAAGCTTGCCAAGATCTTTGGCCTTTTCTTTATTAAGCTGAGTTCCCATCTTCTGCTTATTCAGCTCAGAGCGGATTTGTTCCAGTTCGCCATCGGTTACTTGCTTCTCAGCAAGATAGCCATCAACATTAATTGGATCAGAGTTTAAAATCTGTTCACCGGACTGGGCATAGGCAGTGGCAAAACTTAAAGATAATGCCAAAACCAAAAGGTTTGTTTTTTTCATACACTCCTCCTCGAAAGGAAATGATAATATGCGTCAACAATAAACGATTATTGGATTGGTCGAAACATAAACAGCTTGAAGGAGTAAAATTTACACTAGGTGTTAAAATTATCGACGAAAGAGAATAGGAAAGGTTCGGTAACGTCCTGTAGGGTCTTGATTTAATTGAGTTTTAAACTGGTTCAAAGGGCCACCAATAAGGCCTTGGGGGTTATTGATGACGTATTCATCCATCTTTTTAAGAAAGGTTAGCCCCAAAGAAACAGAAACCACTATTAATAAGAGGTACTCTACGGCCGTTTGTACCAGTCTCTTATTCA
>JAEYUK010000206.1 GCA_023432655.1 Pseudomonadota bacterium
TAAGCGTTCAGAAGATCAGTTTGAGAAAATAAAGAAAATGGACAGTATGAAGATTGATTGGCAGGAAATAGCCGCTTCATCCAATGTTTCTTTCGAATGTAAACAGCGAATCGCTCGTATTAAACCAGATACTTTTGGCCAATTGAAGTTAATTGAAGGCATTCGTCCCGCAACCCTAGCAGTAGTAGCAGCAAAGGCATTATAATGTTGGATTTTTCTATTCGGTACCTAAATGTACTTAAGACTAAGTTAGCGGGTCTCAATCTTACAAATATTCTTGATCCAGATGAGTTTTACCATAAGCAGATCCTGGATTCGATCAACCCATATCTTCAGTCTGAACTGTTTAAGGGTGAGGTCCAGAAGAGAGGAGTAGTGGTAGACGTTGGATTTGGTGGTGGGTTTCCCATTCTCCCTCTTGCTAAGCTCCTTCCTGAAGTCCAGTTTGTAGGTGTTGAGTCCAAGAGGAAAAAGGTTGATGCCGTCAAACTTATTGCCGAGGACTTGGGACTGACTAACGTAAAATTGGTGCATTCTCGGCTGGAGGATTTTCTTTTCGATCGACCTGCCACTGTCACCTTCAAGGCGGTCGGTACGGTTGGTAACTATCTTCCGATCATTCGAAGAACCACTAGTGATATGACCGTCTTTTTTTATAAAGGTCCGAGCTTCATTGAGCTAGAGAAGAATGATATTGCCCATGTTGGCCAAGAGTGGAAATTACTCGAAAATCAGCAGATTGAAGTGCCAGGAACTCAACAGAGATTCTTGGTTTCTTTCGCAGCGAAAAATGTTCCACGTGGAACAGCTAAAACGCTTGTCAAACTCTCGGATATTCTCTAAAAATAGGGTACATAAAATCATATATAGCGGGGAACTAAATGGCTAAAATCATTGCAGTCGCAAACCAAAAAGGTGGCGTAGGAAAGACGACAACTTCTGTCAACTTAAGCGCATGTCTCGCCGCAGCAGAAAAGAGAACTTTATTGATCGATCTCGATCCTCAGGGCAATGCCAGTTCATGTCTCGGGGTGGAAAAAGATACTTTTGCCAAGGCCAATATTTATCATGCCCTGATCAACGAAGAGAGCTTCGATAACTGCATTTATAAAACTGAGTTACCACTCCTTGATCTTTGCCCATCAAATAATGACCTGGTGGGAGCGGAGCTAGAGCTAGTCCATATGTTTGCTCGCGAGTCGAAGTTAAAAGTCGCCCTTGAGCCTTTAATGAGCAAATACGACTATATCATTATCGATTGTGCTCCTTCGCTTAACCTTCTTACTGTGAATGCTTTTACAGCTGCTCATACTTACCTGGTTCCAATGCAGACTGAGTATTTGGCAATGGAAGGTCTTTCTCAGCTTCTTAATACGGTTCGCCTGATTCGTGCCTCACTTAATCCGAAACTAAGCCTGGAAGGCATTCTTCTAACGATGTACGACTCTCGTAATAACCTTTGTAAGCTCGTTGCTAACGATCTTATGACCCATTTTAAGGACGACATTCTTAAATCGATTATTCCTAGAAACGTGAAGCTTTCAGAATGTACTTCATTCGGTAAGCCGATCATTCTTTACGATATTACTTCAAAGGGAAGTGAAGCATATCTGTCTCTGGCCCGTGAGATTATTTTAAAGTCAGAGAAAAAACCTGAAACTGCTCAGGTCAAAATGCCATTAACAAACCAGATCCCAAAATTTGAAGACTATCAGGTCCAGCCCTAGGAGATGAAAATGCAAAAGAAACAACCACAACTTGGTAAAGGTATGGCTGCTCTCCTGGGAGGTAATCCTGGAGCTTTCACTGGTCCTGCCGAAACAGCTGCGGCCCCTGCCGCCCCTATAGAACCAACTAAAAAAGAAGTGCAAATCGAAACCCAGCCGATGCTAGTCGACGTGGAAAAGATTCACCCTAATAAGGGTCAGCCTCGTAAAATTTTTAAAGAGAAAGACTTAATGGAACTTTCGGAGTCCATTAAAGAAAATGGGGTTATTCAGCCTATTCTGGTTATTGAAAAGGATGGCGCCTTTGAAATCGTCGCCGGGGAAAGACGTTACCGCGCTTCCCGCCTGGCCGGATTAACAAAAGTTCCTGTGATCGTAAAACGCGCGACCAAGAAAGACGTACTTGTTATGTCTATTATTGAAAACGTTCAGCGCTCGGATCTTAACTGCGTGGAAGAGGCACTGGCCTACTTCCAATTAATGAATGAGTTTGAACTTACTCAGGAAGAAGTGGCAAAAAAAATAGGGAAAGAGCGTTCTACCATTGCTAACTTCCTTCGTATTTTAAAGCTTCCGAAAGACGTCATCGTATCTCTTCAAAAAGAACTTCTTTCATTCGGTCATGCTAAAATTTTAGTCGGTGTGAATGATGATGAGATGACGAAACGATTGGCGAATGAAGTGATCACTAAAGGTCTCTCGGTCCGTGAACTAGAAGAACTGGCTAAGAAAAGTAAAAAGCCAAACAAGAAAGGTGCGAACGATAATAAGTTCATAGCTGAGCAATACACACAATTAAGAAATAAATTAGAACAGAAAACCGGTTACCATTTCGATGTTAAGGCAAAGAAAAACGGAGCTGGAGAAATAACCATCAAATTTAGCAACGAAGCCGAATTTAATGATATATTTTCTTATCTAATGAAATAAACCAAGCTGGAGAAGCTTTTGGCCAAGAAAAATGATATTTGCGCCATCATCGAAGAGGGCTGCAAATTTGAAGGTAACCTCTCGTTTAGTGGTACGGTACGTATCGCGGGCTATGTTAACGGTAGTATATTTTCTAACGACACTCTGATTATTTCAGAAGGTGCCGTTATTAATGCCGATATCAACGCCAATATTGTCATTATTTCGGGTTCCGTGAAGGGTACGGTTAAAGCTTCTTCACGGGTAGAAATAAGACGCCCTGCGCGCTTTGAAGGGACAGTGGCAAGTCCGAGCTTAATTGTTGAGGAAGGAGTTATTTTCCACGGAATTACTAAAATGAAGGACAAAAAATAACACGCCTAAACAGGCCCAAACTCCTTGACGAAAACCCCCCTTCAGCTTACAAAATTACTGAAAATTAATACGCTTCATTTTTAAGGTTTAACTAATGGAAACATTTACGGCCATCTTCACTCAATTGGGTGTGGATAACTCGCTTGTCCCTCAGTTTGTCATTATCCTCGTAGGCTTCATTCTTGCTCACTTTCTTTTTTTAGGAAAACTTCAGGAAGTCATTGAGACTCGTGAAGAAAAAACAGTGAAGCTTGAAAGCAGCGCTGATGAGACAATTGAAAAAGTTCAGAAAATGCAAACTCAATACAAAGTAAAAATTGAGGAAGCTAATCGTGAAGCTTTGAAAAACGCTTCTGATAAAAAGCAAAAAATTTCTCAAAACTATACTGACCAATATAAGCAAACTGAAAAAGAAGTTAGTGCTTTCGTTGATCAGTCTCGTAACGAGTTTTCAAAAGAAGTTGCTGGTAACAAAGATAAGTATATGGCGGAAGCCGATGCTCTTGCCCAGTCATTAGTTCAAAAGATTATTCAATAAGGATGTCTATGCGTTTTTGGACAGCTTACGCTCTACTCGCTCTAAGTATCACTAAGGCCTACGCTGCAGGCGGCGCTGGCGGATCAATCACCGATCTCATTGCCCCAACAATCAACGTTGGAATTCTATTGGGTGTATTGGTTTGGAAATTAAAAGGTCCCCTTAAAAACCATTTCAACTCTAAATCTGAAGAAGTATCGAATACCCTTGAGCGCGCTAATTTAAAATCAAGAGAAGCTCAAATCATGCTTGAAGGTGAAGAGCGCAAGCTTGCTAACCTTGAGAATGAAATCAGATCTATTCATCAGAATTCAGATAACGACGTTCTCTCATTTGAAAAGAAGATGTCGAAAGAGACTGAAGATAAAACTCATAAGTTAAAATCAGATGCTACGTTAAAAATCCAGGCCGATAAGAAAGCTATTATGGATGAGCTTAACACTGAGCTTTTAAACCAAGTTATCTCAAAAACTAAAACGACTATCAAAACCAATAAAGATTATCAGAATAAAGTTTCTTCGAAACTGATTCAAGGGCTATAAGATGAAAGAACAAGCCGTTGCCAAAGTTTATGCCAAGTCTCTTTTAGAGCTTGGAGATGAAAAGAAAGTTCAGATTGCAGATGAACTAACCAAGTTAACTGAAGTCATTAACAAGTCTAACGAGCTTGAAAATGTCATGTTCCTTGAACTCTTCACTCTTGAAGAGAAGAAAGTAGTATTTACAGAGGTTGCTGCAAAACTTGGCCTCTCTCCAATTACAACTGAAACAATTAAATTCCTTATCGATGAAAAAAGAATCGGCATTCTTCCAATGATCATCAAAGAAGTGATCGTGTTGGATGACGAAAGAAAAGGTTTCATGAAAGGAACAATTGAAGGCACCGACGTTCAAGTCGACCCTGCTTTCAAAGCAAAAATTGAAACATTTCTAAAAAACAAGTTCGGTAAAGAGCCTAACTTGGAATACGTGCAGAACCCGAATCTTTCAGCTGGTTATAAAGTAACAGTGGAAGATCTTCAGTTAGATGCTTCTTTAGATAATCAGTTAGAACAATTTAAACAATCAATTCTTGGCGAATAATAACCCCAAAAAGGGAAGGGATTTTAGATGAGTACATCAATCAGACCTGAAGAAATCACAGGCATCATTAAAGAGAGAATTGCAAACTTTGAGTCTCGCTTACAGATGAATGAAATTGGAACAGTCCTCACAATTGGTGATGGTGTGGCCCGCGTTTTTGGTTTAAAAAACGTACTTGCTGGAGAACTTGTTGAGTTCGAAGGCGGAGTTAAGGGTATGGTTCTTAACCTAGAAGCTAATAACGTTGGTATCGTGGTTCTTGGTAACGACGAATCAATTAAAGAAGGTTCAACAGTCAAACGTACTGAAAAAATCGTTTCTGTTCCTGTTGGTGACGCTCTTCTTGGCCGCGTAGTTAACGCTATCGGTGAGCCAATTGATGGTCAGGGCGAAATTAAAGCTACTGAATTCCGTAACGTTGAAGTTAAAGCTCCAGGGATCATTGCTCGTAAATCAGTTCACGAGCCAATGCAAACTGGTATTAAAGCAATCGACGCCATGATTCCAATCGGTCGTGGTCAGCGTGAGCTTATCATTGGTGACCGTAAGACTGGTAAGACAGCTGTTGCGGTTGACACTATCATTAACCAAAAAGGTAAAGGCGTTGTTTGCGTTTACGTGGCCATCGGTCAGAAGCAATCAACTGTACGTCAGGTTTACCAAAAGCTTCTTGAAGCTGGTGCACTTGAATATACTATCATCGTTTCAGCGACAGCTTCTCACTCAGCTCCGCTTCAGTACCTAGCTCCATACTCTGGTTGTGCTATGGCCGAGTACTACCGTGATGCTGGTAAGCACGCTCTTATCGTATACGATGACTTAACAAAACAATCACAAGCTTACCGTCAGCTTTCACTTCTTCTTCGTCGTCCACCAGGACGTGAAGCGTTCCCTGGAGACGTATTCTACATTCACTCTCGTCTTCTAGAGCGTGCTTGTAAAGTTAACGATGAACTAGGCGCTGGTTCACTCACAGCTCTTCCAATCATTGAAACTCAAGAAGGTGACGTTGCGGCCTATATTCCTACCAACGTTATTTCAATTACAGACGGTCAGATCTATCTTGAATCAGATCTATTCAACTCTGGTATCCGTCCAGCGGTAAACGTTGGTCTTTCGGTTTCTCGAGTGGGTGGTTCGGCTCAGATTAAAGCAATGAAAAAAGTTGCTGGTACTCTTCGTCTTGATCTTGCTCAGTATCGTGAACTTGCAGCGTTTGCTCAGTTTGGTTCTGACCTTGATGAAGCGACTCAAAGACAGCTTAACCGTGGTGCACGTCTCGTTGAACTTCTTAAACAAGCTCAATACTCACCAATGGATGTTATCGATCAATCGGTATCAATTTTTGCTGCTACTAAAGGTTTCTTCGACACTATCCCTGTGAACAAAATTCAACAGGTAGAAAAAGACCTTATGGAAGTGTTCAACAGCCGTCATGCAGATCTTATGAATGCAATGAGAGCTGAAAAACAAATGTCAGCTGAAAATGAAGCTAAGGTTGTAGAAATCGTTAAGAATTTCGTTGCAAGCTACAAGGCTTAATTTAAGGATTAAAGACCATGGCAAACATTAAAGACTTAAAGATAAAGATCAAAAGTACCAAAGGTACTTTTAAGATCACAAAGGCCATGAAGCTTGTATCAGCTGCAAAGTTGAACAAGGCCCAGGTCCGAATCTTAGGTCTTCGCCCATACTCAGTAGAGCTTGAAGAAACTGTGAGAACAGTTTCAGCTCTAGCTGCAAACTATACGAATGATTACTTCACAGCGAAGGAAAATCCAAAAAGTGTAGTATTGGTAATTTCATCTGATAAAGGTCTTTGCGGTGGGTACAACTCATCTTTAGCAAAAACCATCAGACGCTTTACCGAAGAAAACAGCGGCGAAGATCTGAAGTTCTTCTTCATTGGCAAAAAAGTACGTGAACTTATTCAGAAAGAAGTAAATGTTGGTAAGGCCTATACTTTTGCAAAGGCCGAGCCTTCTTACGAAGAAGTTCGTAAGGTTGCTGATGAATTAGGTGCGATGTTTATTAATGGTGAAGTTGGTAAAGTTTATGTGGCTTACAACTCATTCATTTCGGCCATTGCTTTTGATTCAAAAGTTAGACAACTACTTCCGATGCAGGTATCTGCTTCTGATAAAGAAACCATCAAGTCTAAGTACCCTTATGACTTTAAATATGAGCCAGGTGCGGAACAAATTCTGGACACTTTAGTGCCAGAGGTTTATCTCACTACGGTTTATACATGCGTACTAGATGCTATTGCTTCCGAGCACGGCTCTCGTATGAATGCGATGGAAAACGCATCGAAGAACAGTAAAGAAGTAATTAAAAAGTTATCACTAAAAATGAATAAGATGAGACAGGCGAGAATTACAACCGAGTTAACCGAAGTTGTAGCTGGTGCTGAATCTCTAAACGGTTAAGGAGCCATTCAAATGGAACAAAATACAGGCGTTATTCGTCAGGTGTTGGGACCAGTAATCGACGTTGAGTTTTCAAACGGAAAACTTCCGGCGCTTTACAACGCTCTCAAGATCACTAACAAAACTTTGCCAGGCGGAGAAGGAAACCTCACCGTTGAAGTAGCACAACACCTTGGTAACAACATGGTTCGTTGTATCGCTATGGATGCAACAGAGGGTCTTGCTCGCGGACAAGTTGTAACTGACTCAGGAGCTCCAATTCAAGCTCCAGTTGGTCGCGAAACTCTTGGCCGTATCATTAACGTAATCGGCGAAGCAGTGGATGAAGCAGGTCCAATTGGTAACAAGAAAAGTTATCCAATTCACCGTGAAGCTCCAAAGTTTGCTCACCAATCAACTAAGAAAGAGCCTTTCTTCACAGGTATTAAAGTAATCGACCTTCTAGCTCCTTATCTTAAAGGTGGTAAGATCGGTCTATTCGGTGGTGCCGGTGTGGGTAAAACAGTTCTTATTATGGAACTTATTAACAACATCGCTACTCAACACGGTGGTTTCTCTGTATTCGCCGGTGTGGGTGAGCGTACTCGTGAAGGTAACGATCTTTGGCACGAAATGAAGGACTCTGGAGTTCTTTCAAAAACGGCTCTGGTATACGGTCAGATGAACGAGCCACCTGGAGCACGTGCTCGTGTTGCTCTAACAGGTCTTTCAGTTGCTGAGTACTTCCGTGATGAAGAGAAGCAAGACGTTCTATTCTTCGTAGATAACATCTTCCGCTTTACTCAAGCTGGTTCTGAGGTTTCGGCCCTTCTAGGTCGTATTCCTTCAGCTGTGGGTTACCAACCAACACTTGGTACTGAAATGGGGGCCATGCAAGAGCGTATTACTTCTACAAAAGATGGTTCGATTACATCAATCCAGGCCGTTTACGTTCCTGCGGATGACTATACCGATCCAGCTCCTGCTACAACATTTGCTCACTTGGATGCTACTACTGAATTGTCTCGTTCGATTGCAGAGCTTGGTATCTACCCTGCGGTGGATCCTCTTACATCTTCTTCGACAATTCTTTCAGAAGAAATCATGGGTGCTGACCACTATACAACTGCCCGTGCAGTTCAGTCAGTTCTTCAAAAATATAAAGAACTTCAGGATATCATCGCCATTCTTGGTATGGATGAACTTTCTGAAGATGATAAGAAACTCGTGGCACGTGCTCGTAAGATCCAGAAGTTCCTTTCTCAGCCGTTCTTCGTTGCTGAGCAGTTCACTGGTATTCCGGGTCAATTCGTGAAAATCGAGGACACTATTAAAGGTTTCAAAGCGATTCTTGCTGGTGAAGTTGATCACCTTCCAGAACAAGCTTTCTACCTTGTTGGTGGAATTGATATGGTTCATGAAAAAGCTAAGAAACTTTCTGAAGGGAAGTAATTATGGCATCAGCCTTTAAACTCAACCTTTTCACACCCAAAGGTGTTGTGATCAAAGAACTTGAGTGTAATGACATTGTAATTCCAACGGTGCGCGGGGAGATTAACATTCTCCCTGAACATACTCACATCCTGACCGAGCTTTCGACGGGGATTTTGACGGCCAAGACTCCATCGGGGACTCGTCACTTTTCAGTAACTGCTGGTTTATGTCGAGTATTACAAGATACTGTGACTATCCTATCGTTCACTTCAGAGAAAGCTGAAGATATCGATTTGGAGCGTGCTAAGGCCGCTAAGGCCAAGGCCCATGATCGCTTATCTGGTAAGGAATCACTATCGGATGTGGACTTGATTAAGTTCCGCCGTAAAATGGAAAGAGCTGAGCTTCGCTTACGCCTTGCTAATTTAAAGTAATCTAAGAACCCCGCCGAAAGCGGGGTTTTTTTTATCCTCTTATGTATTTGGTTACGAACTCCGCGAAAATTACATTTTCACGGAGTTATTGTTAGTAAATCTACATACTCACTGAAAAAACTTACCGGCTACTCACGCATACCCACGAAAATTGAACTAAATATCTGAAATGATTACGCACAAAATGCATCTTGGATGCTTTTACCTGCCGTAATAAATGCTGAAATCAATTAAAATAGAAGTATATGTCGATCATGCTGACACGTTTATTAACCTCTCTGGCACTTGCTTTGTACCTCGTTGTAGGGTGCCTCGGTGTGCGTGTTTTCGCTCCTGAAATGACGACAATCACTCTCAATTCGAATGCTCTTTCTTTCTTTTCTAAAACTAAATTGGCCGATGAAAAAATCGAAGTTTTAGAGCTTCCGGAAATCGCTTTTAACGAAATTAAATTTCCGGTTGAACCAAAGATTGTTGTGAAACCAGCAAAAATTGCCGCTGCTAAGCCATTGAATACGACTACTCAAATGGTCTATACCACCCTGGCAAAAAATGAACTTCCTTTCTATGAGCCGGTTAAGCTTTCTCCTGTAGTAATGGAAGAAGCTCTTCAAACTAATCTTGTGGCCCTTTATAAAGACTTCTCTTATGAAGTGGTGGCAGAAGTTAAAGATGAAGTTAGTAACCAGATGGCCGCCGTTGAGACAGAAGCCGAGCCGGAGTTCTTTGAATACTCGGAACCAGTGGTTGCTGCTACACCGGCACCAGTTGAAGAAGCTGCGGTTGTCTCCACAAATGAATCCACAGAAACGACTGAGACTAAAATTGTCCACACCGTTGATGAAAAGCAGAATGTTGATAATTCAAGTGAAGTTGTGAGTATTGATGATCTTCTGGTTTTTGACTACTCAAAAGCGGAGAAGGAAATCAAGGAACAAACCATGCCGGTGGTTGGAGTGGTGACTACTCAAAAAGCAAACCCATCGAAAATAGTAGAGAAATTTACTGTTGAAGAATCAAAGCCGGTTAAGAAAAAGAAACAAGCTCCTGCTGAAAAAATGACTACTCAAAATGAGGCCGTGGAAAAGAACGCGCTTTTTGTTGATAAGTCTTATCCAATGAATGTGACTATTCAAGCTTTTGGAACAAATCTAGTTAAGGCCTTTCCAGAAGTGGGCTTCGAAGTGAGATTCCAGGATGATCTGGGAGAAGCGATTCAGGACTACGGAACAGGTGCTGTGACTATTAATGAAACTCTCGCTCAGTCTCGCATGACTCGTTCGATCTCTCTTTTAAAAAGAGGATATGCCCCGACGAATACGGATCTTTTGATGGATGAAGAGACTACCGGTGTTTCAATTCCTTTGGTTGAAGAAGAAAAATTTAATGAACTCATGGCCCCATTTGAAGTACGCGGTGTCATCGGTGCGGTTCTGGTGGAATTAGATGATTCAACAGAAAATGCTAAACTTGATGTTCCGGTGTCTGATGTTTTAAAACTTGATGGCGACCTTCTAGTAACAGAGGGCGAAGATTTCCGATACCTCTTGTTCCTGGGTGTTAAGGCCGGAAATGCGCTTTTAAGTTATGAAGATAATCAGGGTAATGTAACTTCGCGAATTATTCATATCCATGAAAGAGAAGTTACTTTTGATGCCAATTATTTTGAAAATGTGACTTCTGAGAAGGTTAGACTGGTTGAGGAAGACTTACTCACAAAAGAGAAAACGCCGCTGGTAATTGCTTCAAGTTCGGTGAAAGAATTTGCGACCAATAAAACGGCGACTAAAATTAACAACCATACTTACGAAACAAATTTTGGAAAAGTGCTTTTGGGATCAAGAAAATATCTTGAGTTAAGCCACCAGTCGGAACCACTCTTTGTGGGTTTCCGTGAACAAACTACGCTTGAGATTCCTTCAGAAAACTTCATGCGCTTTATTCTTTCAAAGTTTGCTGGTTCTAATTTGGGTAACCGTTGTTTAGTTCAGGTTAATCTTAATAAAGAAGCCCTGAAAGTAGACGTGGCGGGTGAGTCAGTGGGCCAGGGGCTCGTGACTTATACTCAAGTGCTTGATGCGGACGGAAAGTTCTACGATTCAGTAGGACCAAAATCTCGCCGAGTGATTATTATGGGTGAAAATCAAGGCTCACCTGATTATGCGATGGATTCCAAGATCAATGTAAAAGTTTCTTATCAAGACGGTACAGTTCAATATCTAGGAACTTACTGTTCACCGAATACTTATCTCGTCGAGCAGCTCTGATTTCTTAAAAAACGATCCCAGTCTTTAGGTTTAGTTCGAAGGAGTTCCTTATAAGGAACATGAAAGAATTTACCTGGTGGTAAAAGGGACTTGGCCGTTAAGAGGTAGCCACGAGGGATGGTGTGGGTGGATTTTTTAAGTTGATGATTATGATAATGGACATCATCTAAAGTAGAAGCGCCCAGGGCCTTATCGAGTCTCACCGAGCATTTAGCAATGAAGTATTTCAGTTCTTCATTAACATCACTTCTATCGTGAGCATGGAGCTCATCGAATAATTCTTCCTGGTAGGCCAAAGTGTGAATCAAGGCCAGAAACTCACTATAAAAATTTTTTGAAGCGAAACCAAAATGTTTAGAGTCAGAATGTTTAATGATGTCCTCAAGGGAGACGTCCCCTCGGTTGAGTTCTCGTTTGGTTTTAAGGAGATGTTTGGTTCCTGAGTTGTAGGCGGTAACGGCCAGATCCCAGGATTTTAGAATGCGGTGGTTTTCAGAAAGAAGTTTCGCTGCGGCAACCGAAGAGAGACCCACGTTGAAACGATAGTCCAGGTTATTTCCTCTTTTGGGGAGATAATAACTAGAGATGAGGGGCATGAACTGCCAGGCGCCTGCGGCGCTAACTTTTGAATGGGCGCGCGGGTTAAAACTTGATTCAAGAAAAGGAATGGCCAGAAGTTCCTTAGGTAGTTTCTTGTCATTAAATAAACGATAGAGAAAAGCCTGATAAGGGAGAGATTCTACAATGCCACTTTTGATGAAGTTTTTCTGACCCGTTTGAGTCCTTAGATTCTTTTTTAACTCGGTAAAAAGAATACTTCTGTCGGATTTTGATTCCGGAAGCTTAATCCCAGCTTGTTTTAAAGTTCGAAGGATATTCTTTGAAGTGGTGGAAAGAGAATAGGGATTCATGGAAAGTTCTTCAAGATCTCGCTTCAATTCCTCTACTTTATCTTCGGCGATCTTATCCTGAAGGACATAAATCGTGTTTCGGGGAAGTTCTTTTTTATGAAGTGAAGAAAAATCCAAGACTTTATAAATAATGGAAAGATCCGTTTTGTCATGGATCACCACCGCGCTGGACTCAAACTGGGTATAAATTAAAAACCAAAAAAGGACATTGGGATAAAAATAAGAATCAACCGGGAAGAGATCTGAAACCCTGTTGTCGTAATCAGAGAGGTAACGATGAAAGACGTCGGTTCTAAACCACAGACGTTCAACCACATCAGACTTTTCTTCCTCTGGGGGTTTTTTCCAGGTGAGGTCCACTCCGAAGAAAGGATCAGAAGCCGTGACAAAGAGAAGGATTAAAAGCGATACCAATGAATATTTAAGAATCATTTGGAGCCCAGAATCTGCATGGCCCTTTTATAACCAGATTCAACCGCATGGGAAGAAATTTGCGAATTCAGTGAAAAGGAGTTCGCAAAGAAAAGTTTATAGTCATGATGACTTGGATAAATATCAATCAATTTAACTTTAGGATTAATGTTTAGTTTTCGCTGAAGGATCGCCATGATCTCGCGGCGGTGGGTCTGGGAAAACTTTTCACTTTTCATGTAGTCATTAACCGTATCGATAATGTCGATGGCCTTGGCCCTCTCTGCACGAGAGGAGACGATCTTCTTTTGAATCATTAAATAGATGGACTGAATAGCGATGGGAGGGAGTCCGTAATTTACCAGTGAGCCCACTTCTTCATGAAAATGATAAGGAGTGTGAGTCCAGGAACTAATGATCACGTCGCAGCCGTTGTCTTCCGCCACGTGGGTTGAGAGGGTTTCGCGGATTTCTCCATCGATATAGTAATCAATCCCATTCGTGAGTCGATTTTTAATCGGGTAAGGACAATAAAACGGCGGCACACTCATGCTGGCCGCAGCTGCATAGGAGACATTGGTCCCGGTGTAATAAACCGAGGTGCTGTCATGAGACGGATTGGGATAGTTATATTTTGAGAAAATAACTTTCCGAGAATGATCGAGCTGAGTCGCCACAATAAAAAGATCGGCCGCAAAGTCTTCAAAGCGGTCTTGTTCAATCACATTTCGAAGGAGGTAGTTCCTAATTCCTTCAGTGGTAAAAAGACCAGGAACAGATATCACCGGCTTTAAAAGACTTTTCACCAAAGTCGGAAAACCATCCAGGCGGAAAGATAAGTCTCCCTTAGGGGCCTTGAGCTCGGGTCTTTTAATGGCGAACATATCTTTATAGGTAATTCCTTTTAACCGGGAACCCTTAATACCCAAAGTCGCCTGGATCACATCCTGAGGAGTGTAACCAGCCGCCAGGTAAACACAGATCATCGCACCCGCTGAAGAACCGACATAGGTTCCAATTTCCAGACTTTTCTGATTGAGACCGTGAGCGCTCGAAGAATTTTTGTTATTTTTAAGAGAAAAGCCCAGCTCTTCCAGGGCCAGGGTTACCCCCAGGTGCCAGGCAGCAGCCTTCACCACGCCTCCGGAGAGGACCAGGGCGATTTTTTTATTTTTGAGATCGTTCAAATCAACCGACATTCCCACTCAACTTTCTTTTTATGTTTTGCACATCTTCATCGGATTAATTAACATAAAGATTAATGCTAAAGGAGCAATCATGAACGCCACTGAGGGTGTCTGGCTATCCATCAATGACTATTCTCGCTATAAGAATGTCTCCATTTCTACAATCAGAAGACATATCAAAAACAACATTGTGAAGCACAAAGAGGAAAACGGAAAGTATTTTATCTACGTGCCTTCTACCGAAAAGCTCAAGTTGCGCGAAGAAGAAGAGCAACTGAAGCTCAAGCTCGAAACGGAGTTATTACGAACCCAGATTAGACAGCTACGTGAAGAGAACAACGAACTAAAAATGTTGGTTGAGCTTTATGAAAAGCAGAATCAGAAAAAATCCTTACCGGAGCTACCTCCAGAGATTCCATTACATCTATGAAATATCTTTTACTCGTTTTGGGAGTCATCTTTACCTTTACGGCCTATGGTCAATCTTCCATGAGAAGATGCACACTTTTACCAATCACAGATAGTGTGGATGGTGCGGTCGGCTTCAAGGTCTTTCAAGAGGTGGAAGAGAGTCTTAAAACCAGTAGCTGGTGCACCTACGTTTCAAACTCCAGCATGATTAGCGTCTTTAGCCGCTATCGTGAAAATCTCCCTCAGTATTTAAAATCAAAAGAAGTTTTAAAGACAGTTTCGGAAAAGCTTAACGTGGGCTCGCTTTTACTTGTCACCATTAAAAATGAAATTGATGGCCATGATATGAAGCTCACGGTTTACGGAGAAAATGGCGAAGACATTTATTTTAATGAAAGCATGCTGGTGAAAACTCAGGACGTAAATAAGATGTCCGGAGTCATTAATGACTGGCTAGAGATGTATGCTAAAACCATTCCCTATGACGCTAAAATTAACGGTGTTCTGGGGGATCAAATCACACTAGATGTGGGTAAATCCCATGTGGTCACCGTAGGTCAGCAGTTTATTGTTAAGAGACCCATTAAGAAAAAAAAGCATCCACTTTTAAAAGAAGTGGTGGATTGGGAAACGGAGAATCTTGCCACTGGAAAGGTTTTTAGTGTTTCTGACAATCAAGCCTTGGGTATGGTTGAGTCCTATAAAGGGAATAAAAAAATTCAAGCGGGAGACTGGGTTCGACTTGAGGTCGCGAAAGTTGAGATTTTGGATGACCCAAGTTTAGGCGCTGAAACTGAGACCCCGGGTACCCTGGGTGTTCTCTCCGTTAACCTCTTTGGTTCTAGTCATAATACGCGGGTCACGAAAGGTGAAAAATCTAAGCGCATGCACGGCTACCTTTTAGGTGTTGATTTAAGAGGGGAGGCCTGGATTACTCGGCAGTATTTTGCCGCCCTGGAAATAGAGCGCTCGATGGGTAACCTTAAAAAAGAATCAGGTGATTCTGACAAATCTTCCGTTGATGCGGGGACAAGTGTCTTCAAATTAACAGGGGGTTATAAATATCTTCCGATTGGCTTTTTCTATGGGCCACAAATAGATCTTTACGGTGGTTATGCTAACTACACTTATGATCTGGATGTTTCTAAAACTGATGGATTCGGAAAGAATTCCTTTAGTGGTATTTTGTTAGGAACGAAGGCCAATATTCCTATTAATCGAGAGTACCGGGTTTTCGCGAAAGGCGAATTCATGCCTTTTCCTTCATTCGATGAAAGTGACAAAATTTTTGGATCAGCTAAGAGTGTTTCCTCTCTCGATTTAGAATTTGGAGTTAATTACCAGTATACTCCGCGCATGTCCTTTGACGGAAGTTTTGAAACCATGTCTCGCAAAGCGAAATTTAATGGAGAATTTAAGGAAGTTTCTTATAAGGATAACCGCCTAAAATTTGGCCTTTCGTTTAACTTCTAAGAGAAAAAATGCTAAACATTAGGGATGAACACAAAGAGAATTCAAGAACTCGAAAAACTCATCCTGCATCATAAAGAACGCTATTATCTCGGTCATGCTGAAATCTCTGATGAACAGTATGACCACCTGGAAGCCGAATTAAAATCACTCGATCCGGAAAACCCTGTTTTAGAATTAGTGGGTTTTAAGCAAATCGAACTTCTCGATAAAGTAGTCCATCAAAAGAAAATGTTATCCCTCGATAAAACCTATGAAGAAAAAGATCTTCTACGTTGGGTGGGGAAAGAAGAAATCCTCTCTATTTTTAAAATTGATGGCTCAAGCTGCTCGCTCATTTATGAAGATGGTCACCTGGTGGTGGCGAAAACCCGCGGAGATGGCGTGCAGGGTGAAAACATCACCAAGAAAGCAGTCTTTATTCCAGATATCCCGAAACACATTCCGTTAAAGGGCTCGGTGGAAGTACGCGGTGAAGTTTATTGTATCGAAAAAAAGTTCTTTCTTCTCTCAAAAGAGATGCAGGATTTGGGCCTTGATGCTCCAACCTCTCAGCGAAATATTGTGGCGGGGCTTTTAGGGCGGAAGGAAAATATCCAACTTTGCCGTCACTTAAGCTTTCAGGCCTTCGATCTCATTAACGAAGAAAAGTTCCAAAAGGAACATCAGAAACTCGATAAGTTAAAAGAATCGGGATTTATCATTCCGGAATACTTTGTGCATAAAAACGGTAAGGGGCTTACCGAGAGAATCGCCGAAGCCAAAGACTTCATGTCGGGTGGAGATTATCTCATCGATGGTTTGGTGCTGGTTTATGATGAACTTAAACTTCATGAGGAACTCGGAGAGACGAGTCACCATCCGCGCTATAAGCTTGCTTTTAAATTTCAAGGCGACACTAAAGTTGCTGTGATTAATGAAATTGAATGGGGTGTATCCCGGAATGGAACTTTAACACCGGTCGCTTTAATTGAGCCGACTGAATTATCGGGGGCGGTGATTGGCCGAGTGACCCTGCATAACTTTGGTATGGTTCAAAACTTTCAGCTTAAAAAAGGTGATAAGATTGAGATCATCAGATCCGGCGAAGTTATTCCTAAATTTCTGGGAGTCATAGAGCGCTCTCACCATAAGTTTTCATATCCTGAAAATTGTCCGAGTTGTGACTCCAAACTTGTGATCGAAGACATCTGGCTCTTTTGCGAAAATGAACTCTGTCCCGCCAAAGTAAAAGAAGAGATCTTAAACTACATTCATAAGGCCGGGGTTGATGATGTTTCGGATAAGCGGCTGGAAGAATTAATCAATAAAGGGCTGGTTTCAACCATCCCGGATCTCTACCGTTTAAAGCAAGAAGATTTCCTTCTTCTAGATAAAGTGAAAGAAAAACTCGCCACCAAGATGTTTGAGAATATCCAAAAGACCAAAACGCAAAGTCTTGCTCAGTTTATCTCGGCGATTGGGGTCGAGGGTGTTTCCATTGCCAAAAGTGAAAAGATTATTGCCCAGGGATACAATACTCTGGATAAGATTTTAGATCTGACGTTAGATAAGATGCTTCAGATTGAAGGTTTTGCTGAAAAGTCCTCAACTGCGATTTTAAACTCCCTGGCCTCGAAAAAAAGCCTCATAGAGGAACTTTTAAGTTTAGGCATTGAAGTTAAGGCCGATGAAATTTCTTCCGGAGAGGGCACACTTTCAGGACTTAAGTTTTGTATCACGGGAGAACTGAGTCAGCCGAGACCTCAGATTGAGAAGCTCATTAAAATGCAGGGCGGAGTGATTGCGGGAGTTTCTAAAAACTTAAATTATCTTGTGACTAACGAAACCGAAAGTAGCTCCAGTAAATTTGTAAAAGCGAAAGCGCTCGGTATAGCAATAATAAACGAAGAACAATTGATGAAGTTAATCGAGGGATAAGATGGCCAAAATTAAATCAGTATTTACCTGCCAAGAGTGTGGATATAAATCGGCCAAATGGTTGGGGAAATGTCCTGATTGTAATCAGTGGAACTCTTTTTCCGAAGAAGAAGAAATTAAGGCGAGTAAGGCCGCACCCAAGTCAATTGCCGGAAGAGAAACTAAGCCTAAAACGATTAATGAAATCGAACATGAAAATGTCCCTCGCTATTTTACCAAGATCGGCGAATTCGATCGGGTGATGGGTGGAGGAGTGACCATTGGATCTCTTACTCTCATTGGGGGCGAGCCGGGGATCGGGAAATCAACCCTTCTCATGGAAGTTTGCGGAAAACTTCTAAATGAATATAAAGATGAGCGCATTCTCTACGTTTCGGGTGAGGAGTCTGAATCACAAGTGGCTGGACGCTCAAAACGCTTGGGTGTGAAAAACCAAGGTTTTTACATCTACAATGAAACCAACTGGCAAAAAATCTTAGAACAAGTGAAAGAATTAAAACCAAAATTCTTAGTTCTAGATTCTATCCAAACCACGCACTCCAATCAGGTGGATTCCGCCGCGGGCACCTTAACCCAGATTCGTGAAGTGACATATGAACTCATGAATTTTGCCAAGGCCTACGACTTAACTTGTTTCATCATTGGCCACGTGACTAAAGAGGGCCAAATTGCCGGCCCAAAAATCCTAGAGCACATGGTGGATACCGTGATCTACTTTGAAGGCGACCAACTCGGTCAGTACCGCATGCTCCGGGTGATGAAAAACCGTTTCGGAAACACCAACGAAGTGGGGATTTTTGAAATGCAGGAGAAGGGCCTGGTAGAAATTAAAAATCCTTCTCAGTACTTCTTAGAACAGTCTCTCCCGGGTTCCTATGGTAGATCCCTTACATGTATTCTCGAAGGAAGCCGCTCGCTTTTCGTCGAAATTCAGGCCCTGGTAGTTGAAAATAAATTCGCCGTAGGAAGAAGAACGACTCAGGGACTAGATTCCAATCGCGTCGCCCTCTTGGTAGCCGTAATTGATAAATACTTAGGCATTCCTCTTTCTTATAACGATATTTACGTTAACGTTGTGGGTGGAATGAAACTTACCACCCGAGAAAACGATCTCTCGGTCATTGCCTCTCTTCTTAGCTCTTACTACCAAACCAGTGTCGCCCACGACACGATCTTCTTAGGTGAAGTGGGACTTACCGGCGAAGTCCGCTCGGTTCCGATGATGGAAATGCGTCTTAAAGAAATTGCCCAAATGAACTACAAGCGGGTCATTACATCTAAACGCGCAGCCGATGATTTCAAAGGTAAATTCAAAATAGAGATCACAGGCATTACGAAGGCGAGTGAGCTTAAAAACTTATTATTTAAGTAAGTTCAGTAATCCAAGTATCTGTATTTTAGAGCAAATGAACAAACTTCTCCAAAATTACATTTGTATATACAAATGTATGGTATAATCCTATGTGGAACAATGAGAGTTGGGCAAATAAGCATATCAAGAAACATAACACGACCTCGCAAGAAGCCTGGGAAGTTGTGTTTGAAGATGTCCCTTTGCCTATCCCTATGAAAGCTCCGGAACAGCTTAATTTTCCACCCTATATTAGGTATTGGACAATAGGTAGAACTAAAGAAGGAAAAAGATTGTTTGTCGTTTGGGAGAAGCATAGAGATACATTGAATTTAATCACGGCCTTTGAGCCAAATGAAGAAAGGATTTCTCTGTATGAAAACCTCAAAAAGAAAATCAAAAGCCGATACTAAGAGATGGTCTGAAGCTGCTAAAATATTTGAATCTGAGGATTCATCAGATCTATTAGCTTTGAGTACCCCTGTTTCTCCTGAAGAACATAGACAGATTTTAGGTGCAGGTGTCCGAAAACCAATTTCAATCCGAATCCCTGAAAGCGATCTATCTGAAATTCAAAAAATTGCAAAGGCCAATGGGAGAAAGTATCAACAATTAAT
The DNA here is from genome assembly GCA_023432655.1 of Pseudomonadota bacterium. GTDB lineage: Bacteria > Bdellovibrionota > Bacteriovoracia > Bacteriovoracales > Bacteriovoracaceae > Peredibacter. The sequence goes on from JAEYUK010000206.1 coordinate 19,454, forward strand.
CGTTTTGGCCGTTGAGCTTTACATCGATAATTACTACCGAATGTCTGAAAAAGTTAAGCCCCCTAAGAAATCAAAAAGAACTTAATATTTGTTCTTATAAATAGAGTCTCTTAATCGTTTCATCCCAGAGCGTTTTTTTCGTGGAATAATACGTATTAGCTTCTGGTTTAAAC
>JAEYUK010000234.1 GCA_023432655.1 Pseudomonadota bacterium
AGATGAAGATTGGCCAGGGCCTTTGCACTAAATAAGATTGAAAAGAGGAACCACTTCATAGATTTTCCTTCAATGAGAGATTTTTATGCTCGCAAGCTTTTTTTAGGAACCAGCGAAATACCGGAGCGGATGTTTGGGTAAATGATTTTTCAGGATGGTACTGAACGCCTAAAGCAGGACGGTGGGTATACTCGAGAGCTTCAGCAATTTTTTTATTATGTGAGTAGGCCGTGACTTTAGTCTTCGGATATTTATCAAGATTGGCCTGGTAGTAAGGAACGCGAAGACCCTGGTGATGAATTTTAAATCCCCGCAGACTCTCATTCAGATGCAGTTCATTCATGAGTGAGTCTTCTGGCCCAATCTTCACAAGATCAAAAAGATTCTTCCGGTTTTTAATTCCTAATTCAGTTTTAATATCAAGATAAAGTGGGATTCCCTGGGCGACTGTCATCATCTGCATGCCACGACAGATTCCCAACATAGGTAGATTTTTAAATTTCTCATCTTCTGAATAAGATTTCACTAACTGGTATTCAAAAGGATCGCGGCGCTTGCCTTCTTCGGTAAACTTAACCAAATGGCGGTTTCTCCGGGTGTAATCCTGAAGCTCCGAAGTGACGTGAGGAAGATAGTATTCCGGATCAATGTCAGCTCCGCCCGGAATAAGTATCCCATTAATCGCCTGATCCTCCTGATCTATATTGTCTGGTGAAAGAGTGATGATTTTGGTGGAATAGCCTAAGGCCCAGGAGGTAGTTTTTAATCTCAAGCGGTAGAGAAAAGAGCACTCATCGCTGCAACCGATCCTTAAGACTTCGCCAGGTGGTAAAGTGCAAGCGAGAATCCCGGATGAGATGCTGGAAAGCATCCCGAAGAGCAAAACTCTTTTAATCATATTAAAAGTTTAAAAGAGTCTGCCTTATAAACAACTTTTCTGATTAGAGGAAAATTCTACTCTTTACTAAACTTAATTAATCCGACTCCTAAAAGTGTCTTAGGGTAATCAGCATCGACTAAAGTCGCTTGCTGGTAAACGTTCCCTTTTTCATCAACCCCTGGGGAACTATAGAAGATGGAGTCCTGATTAGAATAATCAACTTTACCTAGACCCAGATCTGTATGAACGATATCACCTTGAGTGAGAAGTGGTCTGAAACCATCCTGGTCATGAACATATAAAACTTTTCGACCGTTAAAGTCTTCTCCTCTAATGGCCACGGTTCCTCCATTCATAGAAGGAGAGAAGTAATCAAACTTTTTGAGATCTTTTCCGGCGCGGGCAATGATTTTAACTTTGCCCTGATCAATTAATAAAAGAGCTTCACCCTGGTCATCAGTTGCCACTAACAAAACTTTCTCCCCTTCAATGGCAAAACTCTGGCGAAAAATTTTCCAGGGAGAATTAGGGTTTGAGTCTCTATCCTCTAGGATCATTTTCCACTGATTATTGCTGTAGAGCCAAAGCTTATCAGGAGAGGATTCATTGTAGTTGATTTCACGTGATTTAATAACAATAGTCCCGGTCAGACTCACAAAAGGTCTAAAGAGATAGGAGGCGCCAGGATTAAAGAAAGGAGTGGCCTTGCCCCCTTGTGAGATCCACAGTTCAGGATTTTCACCTTTGGTTCTAAGAATGATGGAGTCCACCGAAGCTGGTGCTACATGATCGATGGTTTGGTTCATGGGGCCTATGGTCTTTAAATCTTTCTCGGTGAGTTTATCACCTAGTTCAAAAGACTTTACCGCTCCCCATTCATTGAATTCATACCAGTTGACTCTCCCAAACGCCGTTGTGGCAGAGGAGAAAATCTGGTCTTCTTGGGCCCGAGCAATCACTTTTCCTTCGTCTCCAAACTCGATCATTAAGCTTCCCAGTATATCCATACATTTTAGATAAACCTTTCCATTTAAAATGGCGGGATCAGAGGAGAAACACCATGTATTATCCGGTGCTTTATAAGCACTTCTGTCACTAAACCTTGCTATGAGCTCCGGTTTACCCAGGCCCGCATATGAGGAAAGAGGTAAGAAAAAAAGAAGTAATAATGATTTCATAGTGCCAAAATACCTTTATTAGAATGGGGGCCACGTTATGGATATAAACGTAGTACGAGACCTCTCATATCAATTAAAGGATATTGCCAAGGACTTAAGTTTTCTAGGGCACCCGCGCTATCCCTTAAAAGACCTTTATCTTCTCTTTCCAGAGCATCGCTCATTTATTGATTGTCTCGAAGACGTAAGTGTTCCTTTTCCAGTCAACCGTCTGGCCAAACGAAAAGCAATGGATAAGTTCAGGAAAAACCTCGCCGAAGCCGAAATAACATTTGCGATGAAGGCCGTTTTCTCTCAGAGATTACAAGACTACGGGCACCTTCTGACAATGATGGAGAATTTCGGAAATCATAAATTTTATGAGCACGCCGTTCACCTTTATGGAACGTCGAGGCGATACGCCAAGAACCAAGCTTTCCCCTATTTCGTCGATCAAATTCCTGAATACTGTATGGAAGACACAAGCCTTGCCTGCTATAAGGGGGAAGATGGTCTCAATTATATGCGCCAGAAGCTCGCGGAAACTTTTGATCCAAATGACTTTGAAGTTCGTCCTTCGAGTTCACTTCTCTCCGACTCCTCAGCGGGAAGACGGGTAGTAAAACTCAATCCTCATAAACTCTACACCACTCGCTACCTGGACATTTTCGTGGTTCACGAAGGCTGGGTTCATTTAGGAACTTCATTAAATGGGGCCGCCCAAAGTGATCACCCCTGGCTTTCCACCTGGGCACCTCGAACCACTTTTCTTCAAGAGGGCCTTGCGATCATAGTGGAACTAATAACTGGAAACATGACTCTTAAAAGATGGAATCGGGTTATCCTTCGCCATATAGCGACTTCAATGGCCGAGCGGGGATCTTCCATTACTGAAGTCTATCATTTTTTCCTTCATGGTGGGATGGAAGAACTGGATGCTTTCAAACTGACTCTGAGGGTCTTTCGGGGAGTTCCCTTTGAAGGAGGAATGGCGTTTACAAAAGAACTCCTCTATCTCCACGGTATGGTCGAAATCCTCTATCACTTGCACTTCTACAAATCCTCATTGAAATCCATGTGGGCGGGCAAAGTCTCTTTTGATGAGCACCTATTACTGATGGATAAGAGAAATAATTTTAAAGTAGACATTAAGTATTTTCCCAAGGCCCTGGAACACCCAGTGGTTCTTGCCCGACTAGAGAAACTAAAAGAACTGTCTTTTAGTTTATTTAAGCATGGCTTTTTATGATTCCTTATTCTGAACCATTTTAGCAATGTGAGTGAAGGCACTCATGAGTTCTTCCTGGACACCCGGATCAATGGGAGACTGGGCCAGGGCCTTCCTCATGCAATAGAGCCATTGGTCACCTTCCTGAGTTCCAATCACAAAAGGAAAATGACGAGCGCGAAGTCTGGGGTGACCATATTTTTCCAGATAAAGTTGAGGACCACCGGTCCAACCACTTAAAAAGAACTTCAATTTTTCGGCAGCGATGCGGATATCTCTACCTTTATGGGTGGCAAAGCACTCGGCGGCAGCAGGGTCCGTGCTCATAATATGATAAAAATCATCAACTAGTTTATCGATCACCTCAAAACCACCCATTCTTTCAAACATAGGCTTCCTTAGCCGACCTTTAAGGTCCTCTTTTATTTTTAAAATTTTTTGCAAGAAATTCCGAAGAAGATTCATCGGTTCAATTTACAATATATTAATTGAATGAACAAATCACATAACGGAAGGATTCTCATGAAATTACTTAGTCTTTTAACACTCACTGCACTTTTATCCATCACTGCTTGCTCGCATCATCGCCATCATGGCCACAGCTGTTGCGCCAAGAAAGAACAGTGCTGCTCTAAAGAAGGCAAAAAAGAAAAAATGAAGTGTGACGGCGATAAATGCGAAAGAAAGTCTGAGAAAAAAGAAGAAAAGAAAGCTTAATCAAAAAGGGGCTTCTTTAAGAAGCCCCTTTTCTTTATGAAACCACCTGACAGCGTGGAAAGTCTTTTTTCATTTCTTTCAAAAGCGTTTGCAAATGCTCCTCACCCTTGGTCTCCAATGAGAATATGACATTTGTTCCAGTGATACCTGCCCCTAAACTTGAACGATCGTGGTAGACTTGAAGGATATTGGCCCCAACCTTCGTGATAATTCCGGTTAATTGATGGAGCACTCCTGGCCGATCAGGAATAGGGATAGAAATTCTCACCTTTCGATGGGATTCAATAAGACCGCGATCGATAATTCTCTCCAAAAGATTAACATCAATATTTCCGCCGCAAACAACCAGAACTATTTTCTTGTTAACAAATTTCTTAGGGTTCTTTTGATAAAGTTGATCAAACAGAGCTAATGGCAGGGCCCCTGCCCCTTCTGCGATCACTCGCGCCTTTTCCATTAATTGCAAGATGGCCCAGGCCATTTTCTCATCGTCCACTTTATGGGATGAATCCACCACTTCGCCTAAGAGTTTTAACATATCTGGTGCTACATTTTTGACTCGAATGCCATCTGCGAAAGTTTCGGCCGTATCAATCTTCACGATCTTCCCAGAGTGAAGTGAATCCACCATCGCTGAACAGCCGCTTGCCTGTCCGGCAATGACTTTAACTTTAGATTTACTGCCTTTCATCACCTGACCAATTCCGGAAACCAGACCGCCGCCGCCAATGGAAGAGAAAATATAATCCATGTCAGGAATTTGTTCTAAAAGTTCGAAGCCCACGGTTCCTTGTCCTGTGATGACATCAGGGTCGTGATAAGGATGAACAAAAGTCATCTTTTGTTTTTTCATCATCTCTTCAGCATAGAGAAAACCTTCTTCAATACTTTTTCCATGAAGTACAACTTTCGCCCCCAAGGTTTCAGTATTACGAATTTTAGTCAAAGGAGAGCCCTCAGGCATGATGATCGTGGCCTTAACATTAAACTTACGAGCGGCCCAGGCAACTCCTTGAGCATGATTTCCTGCACTCACCGCCAGAACACCTCTTTTTTTGTCTGCTTCGGAGAGCTTTGAGATCTTATGAGTAGCTCCGCGCATTTTAAAAGAACCGATAGGGAGCATGTTTTCAAGCTTCAGATAAATCTGGCAGTTATACTGATGGGAGAGCCATTCATTATAAACCAGAGGTGTCGGTTCAATGATTTCGCTCAGTATCTCGTAGGCTTTTTTAAAATCTTTGTAGGCAAGTTTCATCAATTAACCTTTAAAAAAAACGTGTTTAAAGCCCCAGAAAATCTGCGCTCCAAGGAAAATAAAAATCGCCGCAGACAAGCGCAACAACCACTTCTCGGGAATGCTTCGGAAGAATTGGCTGATAAAATAAAAAATCGAACACACCATAAAAGTGATGACTCCTACCTGGAGTGCGGACATGTAGGCCTGGGGAATAGTTCCCAGACTGACCCCGGAAGCCATGGCATCAATGGAGGTAGCAAAGGAGAGAATGAGAACTGGAATAAAACCCCAATGGAGATTTTTTTCTTCGTCTTTTAAACTCTCCTGAATGAATTTTACTGAGAGGGCAAAAAAGATAATCCCCACCACTAACTGGAAGTAATAACCATAACTTGAAAATGTGAAAAGATAGCCTGCATAGGCCCCGAGCCAAAGCATGGCAAACTGGAAAAAGCCAAAGGCCAATGACACCAAAAGCCCGCGTTTAAATTTTTCTCCGGCCAACATATCGTAATGAAGAAGTCCGATGGCAAAAGTAACAACTGCTGCATCGACCGCCAGGGCAAATCCCAATAAAGTAATCTCTAAGGAGAACATCTAAATATCCTTTGTCTGCCTCATATTTCACCATCTATAGGGTGAAAAAGCAAAATGATCGTGCTAGGGTTATAGCATGAAAACGTTTGGCCGACTTATTTTCTTCTCTATTTTGGGTACCTATTTAGTCATTCTTGCAGGCGCAGTTGTGCGAGGGACCGGCTCCGGTCTGGGATGCCCTGACTGGCCAACCTGTTTCGGACAATGGATTCCTCCTACCGACATTTCACAACTCCCTCCTAACTACAAAGATCTCTATAAAATCTCAGGTAAAACCATCGCAGATTTTGAGGCCTTCAAAACCTGGACGGAATATGTGAACCGCTTACTGGGCGTGGTTCTAGGCTTTTTAATCGTTCTCCTCTTTGGCTTTTCATTTAAGGTGAGAAATCTAGATAAAAATCTCCCATGGTTTTGCGCCGGTCTCCTGGTGTTAATTCTTATTCAAGGAGGTGTTGGAGCTCTGGTGGTTTCAACCCATCTGAAGCCCTTCCTCATTACTATTCATATGCTCCTGGCGGTTCTGCTCCTCTTCGGCTTACTGTATTTAAGAAAGTATTTTAATGATTTGGAAAATACGGCCTTAGTTTCACCTCAAGATAACAAAGCGAAGCTTATTACCAAAGTTCTGGTGGGACTAACCTTCTTTCAGGTCATGCTTGGCACGCAAGTCCGTCAACAAGTGGACCACTATACCCGTGATACAATGATGGCCACCCATGAAACAATTATCAGTTTCCTTGGGGGCACTTTTTATTTTCACAGGACCTTTTCCATTATTATCATCGGGCTCTTTCTCTACCTTTTAGTTTACCTGAAAAAGAATCTACTACGGGAAGGCTTCACTCTTGCCTTGTTTGCCTTTATTGGCGTTCTAGGAAATGTCTTCTCTGGGATCGCATTAAACTACTTTGGTTTTCCAACAAACGCACAGCCGCCCCACCTCTTTTTCGGTGTGCTGACGCTGGGTCTGCTCTATTCATTGCATCTGAATCTTAAAGAGAGTTTGCTGGAGGGATAAAGTTTCTTCCTCTGGTGAACTCATACATCACAATCGAAGCGGCAACTGAAACATTCAGACTTTCTACCAATCCAAATTGAGGAATTTTGATAAACTTAATTTTAGGATAAAGTTCCTTTTTGAAAGTAAAACCAAACCCCTCATGTCCGAGAATGAAGGCCGATTTGTCCGGAAAGGAAACTTCGTGAATAGAATTTTCGGCCATGGAATCAAAAGCGTAAAATGTATATCCCTCTCTGTCCCATTTCTCATAACTTTCATGAAAGGTTTTATGCATGTTCCACGGAACACGCTTCATACACCCCTTAGCAGGAAGGGGATCAAAAAAAGAAGTACCCACCACGTCAACCGCACGAGAACCAAAGGCTTCGGCCGAACGAATTATTTTTCCGATATTAAAATCAACTTTTAAATGGTCAAGGATCAAAACATAAGGAAAGGGCCCAGGCTTTGCCATCATTTTATTGAGAAGGCGCTGTCTCTCAAAAGTTTTTTGCATATACTGACGCTTATTCATGGGATAATCTTAACTAAATGATTTCAAAAAGGCGATGGCATGTTGGGACTTCTGGCCTTTGGTTTGACGGCCTTAATGATTTATACTCTGGTGAAGAATGCTCTCATTGGCATTCAATTAAATGCTCACGATGAGTACACCGGCACAATGGAACTCATTATTCCGATCACTTCCCATTCAGAGTTTTACCTTGAACCGTGGTTAAACAATCTTTCATCCTTCAATACCTTTGGTGGACATCTTAAAATCCATATCCTCGTTGATGGTCACCATCCTTCGGCCAATGCCTGGCAGGTGCTCCATGAAAGACTCCCCTTCATAGAGATTCATAGTTTCTTACTAAGACCCTTAGGTCGGGAAGCAATACCCTGGATGCTCGAACAAATAGCTCCCCATATAAAAGGTGACGTCGTTATTATCGGTGATCCAGAGCTAGTTCCAACTGTTCATGCTTTTAAATCCCTAGGGCATTTAGTGAGTCATCGTCAAAAGGCTTTCTTCGTTCTCCCTCAGACGCATAAACAAAATATTTTAGGTGAAGCCATCGCTGTGATTAATCCCACTCTCGCTCTGGCCTCAATCTTTGGTTTTAGACGAATTAGAAGAAATGTTTCCCACCCTCTTGTAAGCATTGCCCAGGGATGGATGGGCATGCCTCTTAGTACCTTTAAGAGCTTTGATTTTGGACGCATCAATATTCCTTCCTGGAAGGAAGCTTTGGCCAAAGGCTGGGACATGGAAAATAAAACTTATATCCTGGCCTTTGGAGAAAAACATCTTCTTCGCTACTACCCAGAAAATCTCAAAGTTCATCTTTACCAGCTAAAAAGATTCTGGGGAGAACTGTGGCCCAAAGGTGAAAGGACCGGCCTTTTCCTTTATCTTGTGGCCCTCATCATCTGGCTCTTTCCCATTTTATTCTTCTTCAGCC
>JAEYUK010000318.1 GCA_023432655.1 Pseudomonadota bacterium
ATCCTGGCCTGCACTGATTTAGGACCGGAATCAGATGAAGTCCTCAGAAGCGCAGAACTCATTCGTAAAAGAGTCGGTGGAGAGTTGGATGTCCTTCATATCTCGGAGTTCTCTTTGTTCGATAACCAGCATGAACTTGCCGCTCAAATTGATGGTCAACTGGATCGCACTGGAGTTGTGGCACGTAAGTGGATTACAAGCGGACCGATTGCTCAAAAAATTTTGGAAACAGTTCATCGGAAAGAAAATCGATATGATCTATTGATAATCGGGCATAGTAATAAGAGAGGGATTCTTAAGCAACTTATGGGTGGGGTTGCCCGTAAAATTATCACGCTGGTGGAAGTTCCGACGCTCGTTGTGAGACGTCCCCTTCAATTTCATAAAATCGCCGGCTATATAAATGACAGCGGTTCGACTCATTTGATGATCACTTCCATTCTGGATTTTTACCGTAAATTAGGCTTTCAAGAAGCTGAATTCGTTTCTCTTTGGCACAACTTGCCCGAACTTGTTCTGGATAGGAGTGAAATGAAAGACTTTGAAGATGATTTGTTGGATGACATTCATTCTTATTCTTGTGAGGATGATCTCATCAGTGTCCGGGTAGAAGAGGCCCGTGAATTTGAAGCAGCAACCCAGTTGGCCCAGATAATAAACCAGGACCACATAAGTATGGCCGTCATTAAACGCAGTCGCGGTCAGAGGATTAATCAAATCATACAAGGTCATGAATGTGTTCACATGCTTAATCTGGAAACATCAAACCTGATGGTCATGCCTTCTTAGAATTCACCAGTTCCTTTAAATTCTAATGGAACAAGCTCAATTTCACCTTCATAGGGAATTGATACTGAAACTAATTTGGTCGGGGCCCTCAGGCAGCGAATATCATCAGACTCTTGGTTATAAATATTTATGGCCGAGAAAAAAAGATAACCCTTTCCATTTATGACTTCAAAACGGGAAAAATATCCGCCAAATTTATCAAGGCACCCATTCATGGTAACCATAATTTTGGCCATCGAACCGAATGCCTGGCAATTGATTCTTCCGGGGATTTGGGGGCAAATCTGCTGAACACTAACAAGGTTACTATGGGCCATAGAAAAATTAACGTCACCTTTACCAAATGCGGTTATTTCCTGGGCATGTGAGTGAAACTGAAATCCAATAAACAGTGCTAGAGCGACAAGAGTTCTCATATTATCCCCTGAAAATGGTTCGGGGAAAAAGTAATTCAATCAGAGTTTTATGGCAAAATAAACAAGCTAAAGATTTTCTTAAGTTATTGTGGGAATGCCCGCTATTGTTTTGTATTCTTGAATGATTTCTCCCTCAGAAAAGAGGAGAAGGGTTCCTGGAGCGTGAGTGAGCCAGACTTCATTTTCTGTTAAAGGATTGGTTGCAATGACGGCCACCCGATCGTTCATTGTAGTGACAGCACTAAAATCCACATTAACATCCTGATCCTTTAATTGGGCCACAGAAAATGGGGCCTTCCTTATGATGCTGGCAAGCTTAGTCGAGCAGTGGGCCATCATGAATTCTCCGTTGGAAAGAAGAAAATTGAAAACCCCTGCTGAAGCGATGTCCAAAGTCAGTTGATGGAGTTTGGTCCCTAAGGTTTTAAGGTCTGGTTTGTTTTCTCCGAATTCACTTACCAATTCCTGCAGGATATAGCAGAAGGCAAGTTCTGAGTCCGTATTGCCTACAGGCCTGAAGCGGCCGGAGAGAGATAGAGTTAAATTTTTCAAGTCGCCATTATGGGCAAAGGACCAGTACTCCCCCCAGAGTTCACGAACAAACGGATGAGTATTTTCTAATGTTACTACTCCCTGAGTGGCCTTTCGAATATGAGCGATAACATTTTTCGATTTAATAGGGTAGGTTCGAATAAAGTCTGCAATTGCAGAATGGGCCGATGCATTTGGATCGAGAAATTGCCGTACCCCTTTACCTTCAAAAAACGAGATGCCCCAGCCATCAGTGTGATGATCAGTTAGTCCACCCCTTGCCTGGAAGCCAGTAAAAGAGAAGCAAATATCTGTCGGAACATTACAGTTCATTCCCAGAAGCTGACACATACCAGAAGAATAACATATAATATTAAAATGGATGAGTTAAAAATTGAACGTAATGTAATATGTGAAGATGCTTTGCTTTGGCTGAAAAATTTTAGCGTCAGTAGTGGGTATTCTTTTCTTGGCTCCCTACCTGATATATCCGAGTTCCCCGGCCTTACTCTCGAGAAATGGAAAGAGTGGTTTGAAGATACTGCGGCACTTATTCTATCCAGAACTTCGCCTGAGGGTGTAACTATTTTTTTTCAATCAGATATTAAGTATGAAAACGAGTGGGTAGATAAAGGTTATCTGGTTCAAAAAGCCGCTGAAAAACTCGGTCATAAATTACTTTGGCATAAGATTTTTTGCCGTGTCTCTCCAGGGATGATCACCTTTGGCCGGCCGGCCTATTCACATATGCTTTGCTTTTCGAAAACAGTTACTCCGGATCTGTCTAAGTCTACTGCTGATGTCATTCCAGATTTGGGAGATAAGACCTGGGTTAGAGGGATGGGGCTCGAAGCTTCCTTGGTTGCATGCCAGTTTGTTCTGAATGAAACTTCTACTCGCACCTTGGTTAATCCCTTTTGTGGGGAGGGCAGTGTCCTGGCCGCCGCAAACCATGTCGGGCTTCACGCCATAGGCATAGAGAGAAGCCCAAAAAGAGCAGAAAAGGCCCGTTTGCTGCAGGTCGCCCCCAGTGGGAAGGTGTGGGATAAATAACTTGTAGAATAAAATCCCATTATGGATAATGTTTACTCATTTATTTTGGAGGAAGACATGAAGTTCATTTTAGTGCTGTTATCTCTCATTTCTTTTAGCGCACTGGCGCAATTTACACATGAGTCTGAACTCTCGTTGGTTCAAACTGGTGGTAACTCTGATGTACAAACAAACAATTTTAAGACCACAAATCTTCAAAAATGGGAAAAAAACCAGTTAAAATTCGGAGGTCACTATATTTATGGTGAAACAGCCAATGGAGTTTCGGCCAGAAACTGGGACGTAAATGGTAAGTATGAAAGAGTACTCTCGGATCACCTTTCATTAACTTTAGGTGAGGTGATTGAAGGAAACCGATTTACCGGCATCAAGGCCCGCTACAACACTGACTTCGGTGTTAAGTATTACTTCATTAAAGCAGATCTTAAAAATTTCTTCAGCGAACTTGGTTATCGATACTCAATTGAAGATCGTTATGAGCCACTAGAAAATACTTACGATAATAAGGCCCGTTTATATAACGAGTACAATCATAAAATTTCTGAAACCGTTCAGTATAAAATCTGGCTAGAATATATCCCGAATTTTACTCAAAGCTCAGACTATTTAATTAACGGTGAAGCATCAATCACTTCTATTTTAAATTCAGTTTTCTCTTTGAAAGTTGCCTACCTCGGTATGTATGATAACCGCCCTGCCTTTGCCGGTTTCAAAAACTACGACTATACGACAACCACTTCCATTGTTGCTAAATTCTAAAATTATAACTTAAAGCTAGGCCCTGAGAGGCCTAGCTTTAAGTTTCACCTGTTGTCGTGCTTGGTTCGGTATCATCGCTTTCTTCCTCTGGTTCCGAGGTATTTGTTTCTGAACCTTCGGTGCCTGATCCAGAGTTAGAATCAGGTTCAGAATCTGTTCCCGTACCGTCGGTATCTGAACCTGAGCCAGAGCCTGAAGTTGATCCAGAACTAGGGCCAGAACCTGAGCCTGAGCCTGAGCCAGAGCCAGAGCCCGAAGTCGTTCTATCTGGTCTTCGTCCTTCTCCGTCCGAGACCGGTCCGTTTCCATCATCTGAATCATTGGTGTCGTCTTCAGATCCTGATCCATCGGAGGTTTGATCTTCATCCTCATCATCCGGTGCAGGGCGATCTTCCCCTTCTATGACTTCGCCGACTGGACCAGGGATAGGATCTTCGTCATTATGTAAAGTACCAGGCAGCTCTTCCACTTTTTGAAAGATTCCGCAAGCGATGGGGAAAGTTTGAAAAGGTTTTCTCCTCTCAAGCGACGCCACTGTTTCTGGAAGTTCCACATCTTCGCTGATTCCTTGAATCAGCACCGCCTTACCTTCGATCGCCAATCCTTCATCTGGAGCGAGTTTAACCAGATTGTCATTTGGATCTTTATCCGGAGACTTCAGGTCATCAAAAAAACGTCTAAAGCTAGTGACCCTCTCGTAGTGATAACTTCCCGAAAGATCGGCGAGTGGAAAAAAACGTCTTCCTGAGTTTTGAGAGCTTATATCTGAATCAAGTGGAATGATTATTTTCCCCAAGACGGCCTCTGCTTCCACAATATCGATAAATCCATCAAGATTAAGATCATCATTTTGAGTAGGACAGCGGTTCCCGACATAGACATGTTGCATATGCCACGCCTTGGGCATCCCTGCAAATAGCCTTACATAGGCAAACCATTTGTCATCTTTTCTCATAAAAGTAGCAGAGCCTGGTATCGTCCCATTGACCTGAGGGTTGAGAGTGACAAAACGAGCAGTGTAGGTTCCATCAATATTACTGCCATCGGCGGGAATACTTTCACTCGGTGTTTCCTCCTGTGGAGAGGGAGTTTCCCCTTCAACTTTTCCACTGCTGCTGCTTCCCCCTTTTTGACCGCAGGAGGGGAGTAAAAGAAGAAGTGAAAGTAAGGGAACAATCTTTTTAAATACGCTCATCGAATGCCTCCAGGTATGCTCCTCTTACTTCATCCATAATGAATTTATCTTTGGTGTAATTCCAGGCCTCAAGCATCTGGAGATCAGCTGCTTGATAGGTATACATATTAGCGCGATGGAGGTAGCACTCACCCATATACGGATTGTCTGCATAATCAGAATACTTGGTGATAACCTGGCAGGTGGCATCGTTTCTCATAAAGATGTTGGTCCATCTGCCGATCTCTATAGGACCTCGGGTGTACTTCACATCCATCATCCTTTCTACAACTTTCCCTTCATGCATGACATGGACCAGAGGGGCGATATGCCACCACCATTCAAAGTTGTAACGGCGAATATAGGTACGTGAAAAAAAGATGATCATTTTATTTGATTTAAGACTGTGTTTTTTCCACCACTCATAACTCCAGACATGGGCCCGATTGAAGCATTGGGAGTCTTTGGGATTGTAACGGGCCTCTTTAAAATACTTTTTTGCAACATCCATGCTTGGAATGGTTGTGGGAACATAGGTGGACTTTAGCTCCTTTGAATCATTCTTGTGGAGAAAATGGACGGGTTGAAGTGCAGGAAGAAGTTTTTTTATGTAGCGATTCTCATCTACAGTAATCGAAAGCCAGTTCTTTTTGTCCTTTGTATTTGAGACTTTTTCCAGGAGAGGTTTATTTTCCGGTTTAACTTTAGCGACCTTCCCATTGGACAGAAAGATCAATACCACATCATCCGGACCTGCCCCGTAGTCAACATCATAAATCTGAGAAGTCATTTCTGTCGTGGCCAGTGCTGGTAAACTGAGCATCCCAAGTACTAGTCCGATAAAGCGCATAGAACCCTCCGTTGTTTTCTACGTATAACGAACAAACTTGATCATCATGGAAAGTTGTCTTGTTATTGTCTACTAAAGCTCTATCTTGCGTTTATCGACGCCGAAGAAAAAAGCACTGAATCTTATGCGTTGCAGTTTTTCTTTATGTCACTCATAGCACAAAATATCTGAAATTTTTCAGGGGGACTTTTGAAATTATTCATTACCATCTTTTTATTTCTTTTCTCATTTGCAGCTTTTGCCAATATGACAAAACTTGCCGTGATTACTTCTGAGTTCGATAAGGACGTAATGGATTTTTATGTTATAACAAATTCTAAGAATCGAATTGATTCCATTCGCTATATTCAAACCACTCCAGAAGGCCGAATCTTTGATGATGTGACCGTGCCAGTTGAAGAAGTATTAAGACCGCAGGGAGTCGTCATCGTAGAAAGAAATGGTCACGACGCAGTCATTTTACAAATCGAGAATTACAATGAAGATCATGGTGGAATTGTAAAACTAAACTATCTTTATAATGGTGCTACTAATACCAGACACCTAAAAAGATTGAAACTTGAAAAGAAGCAAGGATCTTTTTCTTTATTTGATTTAGAAATGAAGCCGGTGAATCGACTTTTTCTCACCGTCAATTACATCAGAGTTATTGGGATCGTTGGAGTTAGAAGCATCTTAATGAGCTTTAATCAAGATACATAGGGCCTTTAGTTTTTGCTTTTTCTTAGTCATCATTAGGTATCTACAAGCGAGGTACCTAATGGAACCAAAAAAACAAAGTTCTACCTTTCATACCGATCAAAACAGATGGGAGTATAGGGATTTCGAAAACGATGAGTTTGATCAAATCGTCAACGACAATGCCGAGAGATTTTCTATTCAGGGAATACCTGCGGAAGAATACGATTTTTCTGGCGCCTTAGATGTTCATGAAGACTCCTACCATGCAAGGCAATTTCATTATAAGAATGACGAAGAGATAGAAAGAGTTATCAAAGAACTCCTTCATAATAGTAGCCGCGTTGATGCCAGTGACATCACGGTTCAAGTGACCGATAGAAAGGTCCACTTAAGTGGCACGGTTAAAAATCAAGAAGCACGTGATTACATTAAATCAGTGGTTGAACTCATTCATGGGGTGGGCCCGGTTGAATCAGATATTATCGTAAAGCTTAATGAAGGGATTTTACCAACAGATGTAGGCCGTGATTCAACGCTTTGAATATTAACTAATCCCTTCTATTGGAGTAGGTTATTAGGATGAAAATCCTAATACTCTTACTCTTAATACCTTTAAGTGCTTTTTCTGCCCTTGATCAATTTGAACACTATCCGGAAGATCGGCCTTATACCGATGCCGATCAGGGAATGCGGCCCTACCGGACGATCTCGCTTTATAAGAGTGGTAGTTTCTCGCTGACCTTTGATGATGGCCCTGATCCGGTCAGAACCCCTCAGATCCTCGACATCTTAAAGCGCTATGAGGTGAAGGCCACTTTCTTTGTCTTGACCAAACTCGTAAATGATAAAACGTTCCCTCTAATTAAGCGTATGCTCGACGAAGGTCACCTTGTGGCCTCGCATGGGCCGAGTCACGACCGCTCGGGTGACTTAACTAAAGAAGAATGGAAAAGTCAGACAAAGAAGTCGTTTCTAGATCTGGCACGGTGGTATAAGAAGGCAGGTCATGATTTTACAAAACACTATTACCGCTTTCCTTATGGAAGTTATGGAACCAGGAATGACTATCACCACATTAATGCCTTAAAAGAAGTCTCCCAGGAGCTGATGGGGGATAACTGTATTCATATGGTCTTTTGGGATGTGGATACCAGTGATTGGGTGCCAGGGATGACTCCGGCGGAGGTCGCAGGAAATATAGCTGCCTGGAATGAGGGCGGAACATATATTGGGTTTAAAAAACAAGGTAATGGATACGTTAAAGTTCCTTCTCTCATTAAAAATCCCATCGGTGGTGGGGTCATCCTCCAGCATGATGTTCAAACCCCTTCCATTAAAGGTCTCGATATCTTTTTAAACTATGCTCAAGATAAAAATCTTATTTTAGCGAGATTAGATGAAATTGAAGAATTTCGTATCACGAAGGATTGTCGGCTTTAAAAATTTTCATCAAGATGAAATAACCCGGAAGAATGAATAATAATCCAAAGATTAAAGCGTAGCATAGAAGCCTTAATACATCCGGTTCGGCCGCGCTATTTAGCATGTTAATTGATGTACCATCCCTCATTAATACTAAATTAGGGTAGAGGGGAGCAAATCCAGCAGCCCCAATACAAATGAGCTGGGCCCCGGCAATAATGCGCGAAAGACTACGTCGCCTCTTTTTGATTGTCCTTAACTGAGGATAGAGAAGAAGAAATGAGAGCAGGATAAGTGTGATGCTTAAAGGGTTAAAAAAGAAAAACTTCCACCTCTCAAAATTTGTAAGAATTAATACGATGTGAGTCAGCATCCCACTTAATATTAGAAAGATAAAAATTCTACCGGTGAGCTTTTCCCAAGCAGGAATTTCGTTTTTCGCTTCCATTAGTAAAAATAAGGAAGCATTGAACATCATCAGAAGAGTGATGAATAGTCCCATGGAAAAACTAAAGGGGTTCATCCAGTGCTTAAAATACCTCTCAAAAACACCCGTATCATTCAAGGTGAAGTTCCCTAACATGAGTGAACCAATGATTATTCCTATCCAGAATGTACACCAGATAGAAGAGAGTCCAAAAATCCAGTGATAGGCCTTCTGGGATTTATCTATAATGGGATCGTAATGAAGAAAGGTGAAGCTTGCTCCTCTGAAAATAATACCAATCACAAAAGCCCCGGCCGGAAAATGATACCATTCGGAAAAGAACCAGAATATTTCAGAGAACGCGTTAAAAGTGATCACAATAACTAAAATGAGCCAGATGTGATTTGATTCCCATACTGGTCCCATGGCCTTTCCTATGAGTACTGTTTTCTCTTTTCTCTCAATACCTACAGGCAGTATTTGTATTATTCCTGCACCGAAGTCCGCTCCGGCAAGGAATGCGTAGAGGAAAAGAGCAACAGCGGTAATGAGAACGATAAACTCAATCATGCTTCATCCTTCTTTAGGAAATGAACCAGTATTAAGCGGTAAAAGAGCCAACAAACCACACCCATTAAAAAGAAGTAAAGAAGAAGATAAGTGTAGAAAGTTAATTGCAAGGCCGGAGCCTCTGTAAGTGCATCCTTCGTTTTCATAAAACCATAAATGATCCAGGGCTGGCGGCCCACCTCAGTTACCGTCCAACCGGCCTCTAAAGCAATAATTCCCAGAGGAGATATCCAGATAAAGTATTTTAATAACCAAGGGTAATTGACCACGGGCCTTTTCCGGATCAGACAAAACAAGGCCATGATTGCTCCCAAGGCGAGAAGAGAACCGCAAAAAATCATTATCTGAAAAGCAAAGTGAACAATGAGCACCGGTGGCCACTCTTCTTTAGGGAACTCTTTAAGTCCTTTTACTGGTTTAGAAAAATCACCATGGGCGAGAAAGCTTAAGGCCTTAGGAATATGAATGGCATAATTTACTTTTTCATTTTCTACATCGGGGATGCCTCCTAAAATGAGAGGAGCACCCTCTTGGGTATCAAATAAAGCTTCCATCGCGGCGAGTTTAATCGGTTGCCTGACAGCAATGTCTTTTGCAGCGAGGTCCCCGCTTAAGGGTTGCAGGACGGATGAGATGATAAAAAAGGGAAGTGTTACTTTTATGGCCAAGAGATTAAGACTTCTTCTTCTTCCTTTGAGATACAGATAGGAATGTATGCCTAACACTCCGGCAGAAACACTCGTGAAGGCGGCAAGAGTCATATGATGGGTTTGGGAAAAGAAGGCATCATTGAACATCGCCTTAATGGGCTCGATATTTATATAAGCACCATTCTTATACTCAAATCCCTGGGGAGCATTCATCCAGGCATTAACGGCCATGACAAAAATTCCCGATGTGACTCCAGAAAGACCGACCATAAGAGAAGCAAACCAATGTTTCCAGGGTGAGAGTCGATCGAAACCATAGAGGAAAATACCTAGGGCGATTGCCTCCAGGAAGAAGGCCGTACCTTCCAGGGAAAATGGAAGACCTATTATAGGGCCTGCATGTTTCATGAACTCTGGCCACAACAGTCCTAACTCAAAACTTAAGAGCGTTCCTGATACAGCGCCTACCGCAAAAAAAATGGCAACCCCTTTCATCCATATTTTAGTGAGCTCAAGAGCGTCAGGTTCTTTCTTTTTTAAGTAGAGCCAATAGCTGGCACTCATGAATAAAGGCATCACCATGCCGATGACGGCAAAGATAATATGAAAGCCAAGAGAGAAGGCCATTTGCAGACGTGCTGCGAGTAAGGCATCCATGGCGAAAGGCTAGCACGGAGAAAAATAAAAAGGCCACCTTGCGGTGGCCCTTTGGAGTGTGTAATGGATCGTGCTCTTATTTTTCGCAGCTAATAGCTTTCTGTACGTAAACTGTTGTTGTCGCAGCTACTACATCAATCACTTTCTTCAAGTTCTCTTCAGCAAGAGCGCGAGCTTCAGCTGACTCTTTTCTTGCAAGAACTTGATCTAGCTTTGGATTACAAAGTTTCTTCTCAAGTCGGTAGAGGACGTATTCTTTAACCTGCTTTTTATCTTCCGGACGGTCATTTTTACCAAAGAAGTTCGTCCAGGTATCTGCAGTGTTCTCTGCACTAAGACCATAGGCCAGAAGTCTTGTCACGGCATCAGTTAACTGAGTGTTCACTTCAGGCACTGTCCATACTGGAGCTGCATCAGATTTTCTCTCTAGCACCAGATCAAGAACGCGATCAATACGACCTTCCCAGTAAGAGAATGGGTCACTTGTCGCGTCAGAATTCGTACACTCAGGCGATTTTGTTTTAAGAGACACTAAGTCACCAACCTGGGCCTGATCTTCATCTGTACAGAACCAATCCAAGTGTTTCGGCATGGAACCAGTATAACCGTAAGCAATGGCCATGCGGTCGTATGGTCCGATTGTGTTAAGATGACGGTATGGACGACCAAGGTATTCCATCACTGAACGTGATACTGATCCTTCTTCACCATTTTCATAAGCGCCTAGGTTTCCTTTAAAGTTGTGACGAAGACCTAAGTTGTGACCAATTTCATGGGCCACGATTTCCAGCATATAACCATCCATGTACTCTTCATAAGTCATGTTGGCCGGAACAATTTCAAATTCGCCCTTTGCAATTGGATCCATAAGTTCAGCTTTCTGAGCATGGATATTCATATCAAGATGCTTACCAAGTTTTAACTTATACTGAGTGCTGGTACGTGGAGCGAGTTCCTTTTGAACTTGAGCATTGAACTCTTTAACAAGTTTATTGGCCTCTGCCAGTTTACCCATTTCTTTAAGCTCACGGGCCTTCTCAGAAATTCCAAACCATTTCTTATATAGAGTTACAATTGTTGGACCTTGAACCAGTACGTTTGCCGACATTGTCTGGCCTGTGTATTGGTTGGCAATAGATGGTCCTAAACCGCCGTAGCCAGCTTTATTCACCAGATCCCATTCAATGATATTGTAACGAATATCTCCAGGGACTAAAAGGTCAGCACGTGGGTCGGTCGCATCTACGAACTCGTAGCTGATAAGGTTATGGCCGATCGTACTTCTGAATTCAACGTTCCAGTCTTCCAAAGCTTTTGCAAAAACACCTTTGAATTCATTTGGTACGTTTTTAATGTAGTATTTAACAGGTGCAATTCCAGGCGCCATTTCTGTCGTCGAGAAACGAGTGATTTTGCTCTTCGATCCGCGATCGGTTTGGAAAAAGCCAACACCTTGAGTTGCTTCGCGAGCTTCAAAGGCCGGGTTCTGATCAGAGTTAAGTTTCAAATACCAGCGAACAGAAAACTCAGTTCTTGGAGCTGAAGCGTCACTAGAAGATGCCGTAACTGGAATCATTGTTGTTTTGATATCAAAAATAAGCGTCTTCATGTCGTATTCAACAGAAGTCGTACCACTTGAAATGGCCTTAAGTTTTGTATACTGGCCTTGAGGATCCATCATAGAAACAAGGTCTAGTTCTTTTCCGATGATCGACATATCAAGAATGAGCATACCGCTATCTTGGTTGTAACCCACGATAGGAAGGTTAAGAAGTGCAGATTGGGCCGAGCTTTCAGTACAGTTAGAAAAACATCCAACTAACGTCATAACCGGCGTGCCATCAGGAAGCGAGTTGATCACTGTGCGTACATGAATAGGTGTCAGGTCAGTTAACTTTAGAGTTCCAAGACTTTCATTCTGGGTATCGGAAACTTGAGTGATGACGCCACCAAAGACATTTTGTTCCCCGACCAGACCAATAGGGAAACCGATATAAAGTGTTTCTTCTTGGGAATTAAGATCAGATTTAGATTTATTGATTGATTCAGCAGCTCCTGAACCTTGTGGCAAATCTTTTAAGATTTGCATGACTTTAGAATTTGAGATGGTCAGAAGCGACTTGTTAACAGCGGCCATTTTAAAAGCTGATTTAGAAATGACTTGAAGTTCAATATTCTCATCTCCAATGATCTCGTTAGCATCGGCACTATTTGTGATTCGGTTAGATTTTTTCTTTTCTGATTTCACATCTACGCAAGCGGTAGAAAGTACTGAAAGGGCGGCTACAGCGAGAACCGATGATTTGATTTTTTTCATCACACACTCCGATGGTTTTGTATTTGAGCAAGGTGATAATATCTTGATTTAGGATTAAGGTGCCAAGTAGTGAAATACTTACATAGTGGGTAAATATTTAAACAGAGGGTGGAGGGGGTAAGTGATTGGAATTATAGGTTTTCTAAATAAGAATTAAGGAAGGAATTTGAAAAAAAGGTGTCTTTGGTGAAATTTTTATCGATTACTCACTTCTTCAATAGGCTTCTAGCATCAAAATGTCCCCAGTTTATTGGGAGAGTGGGAGAATAACTCCCACTCTCAAAGTTCACTTTTAGCGATCTTCTTCTAAAGTGGCATCCTGGTATTCATCAACAGCTTCATCTCTGGTTTCTTCCATTTCCTGACGAGCATCCATGGTTTCTTCGTTCATTTCATCGCGAGCTTCTTCTATTTTCCGATTGCTTTCTTCTCTTTGCTCTTCAATTTCCGAATCTCTCATGTCTGGTTGAACCACCTCACCAGGAACTGTGTCCATGGATCTGGATTCTTCTTGTTGCATTCCTGTGTCTGTCGCCGCAGGTTTTTCATCTCGATTACATCCATAAATCATTAAAGAAAGAATCGAGAGTAGAAATAACATTTTTTTCATAAGAACTCCTTGTTGCATTCAAACCAATCTACCTAGTGTGCTTTTCGTTATTAAACTTTTTCCTTTCTAAACTTTTAGCACCTAAGTTAGTCAGTTTCTTAAACCCCGGCCTTAATTAAGATCAATGTCTCTGCGTTATTACTTAGAATACTCTTATCAGGAGGATGATATGGGAAATACTCTCGAGATCGTTTTAACCATAATAGGATTAAGTTTTTGGTTTCTTTTCCCTATTGGGATGTTTCTTTCAGTTTCCCGACTCGATAAAAATACTGATCAGGTCGTGCGACTCGAAAAGTTACGCCAGTATGATGACGATAAGTTTCAACACTATCAATACAAGGTTAGACGTTTTGACTGGCATCATCCCATTCTCTATTTCAAGCGCTGGTTGAACCAGCCATAGCTCTCGCTTCTACTTTACTGGAAAGAGAATTCGCTCAGGCGCTTTTCCCTTTGATGCCTTATCCATTTTCTTCTCTTCTTTTACTTGCTGGTCCGCCTTGACCGGAGACGGCTTTTCTTCCTGCTCTTGTTTAATTCTTTCTTCAGGGGGTAAATGATTTTCATCCGGTTGGTAGGGAGGTGGCTCCCAAATTTCGGTCTGTCCCACCAGGGAATAAATCATACCAGTCAGGATTATGAGCTTTTTCATAATGCCCTCCTTCTTCTTTTTATCTTAGTGCTGATAGGAAGAGATATCTTCTGAAGCTACTTTTTAGTCAGGAATCTTGAGAAAAGATTTAGAGGCTAGTCTCTTCACGTTCACTGTGAAGAAGCGTATCTTCTTATTAAGCCCAGGGTGTTTGACAAGAGAAGTTGATAAAGCATCATTTGAAAAACACTTAGTAGAAATACATTGGGCCTAAAAACGGCCATCCTTGTGATGGCCGTTTTATTTCTGGAGGAGGCAACATGTTCTCCCGATTCCTCATCCTTCTATTCATCGTGAGCTGCTCGACCAGTAAACCGACTCCTTACCAAAAAGAAAAAAAGAAAGAAGGTTATCGCGATCAGACCTATGAAGAATTACGTGTCTCAAGCTTCAGGGCGAATTCCAACACCAAAAAAGATCGAGCGATCTTATATGCGGAATTCCGGGCGATTGATCAATGTCTGAGCGAAGGAAAAAAACACGCTAATCTTATTGATGTTCAGGATAAAACAGTTGAGAAAGAAATAACCAAGAGTACCGGCGGCGCCTGGGGTCCCTCCATTTACGGGGGGGCCTATCCTTATTATAGTCGTTATTCCACTATCGGAGTAGGAATAGATTATAGCACGATTTCAACCAACAGCTGGAAGGAGACGATGATCTTTCCCCACATAGAAGTTTATTACACCTGTTCCGAGCAGATTTATCGACCGAGAGTGGGATTTAAAGAATTAAACGCAGAAGAAATAAAACACCTGGTGAAAGACGTTAAAGGTGCACTCCAGATAGAAAAGATTATGGACAATTCTCCTAACAAGGATCGGTTCGAATCTGGTGATATTATTCTCAAGGCCCGGGGTAAGAGAATAGAAAAAGTTTATGAACTCATAAGTTTATTTACTGCTTCTCAAAGAGAAGTTTCTCTGGAGATTTTAAGAGAAGGTGAAAGAAAAAGGGTTACCATGAATTCGTCAGATGTGACCGAGGAAGTCGCTCTGGCCGAAACTGAAAAGATAAAAGCGGCCTGCCAGGATAAGAAAATTAAAAAGTATAACGAAAAGTCGGAACTATTAAATAATAAACTTTGTAAGACCATGTGATGAGTGAATTCTTATCGGCCCCTCAATATTATCTTGCCCGTCTCTTCTTTGATCGAGGGCTTGCACTTCTTTATTTTGTGGCCTTCCTCAGTGCTTTTAATCAGTTTCCCTCCCTACTTGGGGAGCGTGGTCTTCTTCCTGTGCCGGATTATATTAAGCGAGTCAGTTTTCGTGTCTCACCCGGTCTTTTTCACTGGAGATACAGTGATTCACTTTTAAGGTTTGTCTGTCTTGTTGGGATGATGCTTTCCTTGTTTTTGTTTTCAGGGCTTTTTGATTCGGCTCCTATTGGCCTTCATGTGGGCACCTGGCTCACTCTTTATTTTCTATACTTATCAATTGTTAATGTTGGTCAGGAGTTTTATGGTTTTGGCTGGGAGACAATGCTTCTTGAAGCAGGTTTTTTTGCCGCCTTCATGGGGCCGTCTTGGGTTACACCCTCTTGGATACCTATTCTCATTCTACGCTGGATGCTTTTCCGCACTGAACTGGGGGCAGGCCTCATTAAACTACGAGGTGATTCTTGCTGGAGGGATTTTACCTGTTTGTATTTTCACCATGAAACACAGCCCCTTCCAAATCCTTTAAGTCGCTTTTTTCATTTTAGGCCCAAATGGTTGCATCGTGCGGGGGGGGGATTTAGTCACTTCTGTCAATTGGTCGCCCCCTTTGGTCTCTTTCTACCTCAACCCATTGCCGGGATGGCCGGAATTTTTCTCATTATTCACCAATTAGTTTTAGTTATAAGTGGAAATTACTCCTGGCTTAATTGGTTAACCATTATGCTGGGGCTTCTGGCGATTCCTAATATCAATCCGCCTGGAATTCTCCTCGCACCGAGGCCTTGGTGGTTTGAAGCTCTTCAATATGGTCTCTTCGTTCTGGCGCTTTTTCTTAGTTATAGACCTTTTCTTAATCTCTTCTCTCCTCGTCAGTTTATGAATTATTGCTGGAACCGGTGGCATTTGGTGGGTGCCTATGGTGCCTTTGGGAGTGTTACAAAGGAGCGCTATGAAGTGATTATTGAGGGTAGTTCAAGTGAGTACCAAGA
>JAEYUK010000329.1 GCA_023432655.1 Pseudomonadota bacterium
AGTTGATTTCGGCCTTCAACATTGATGATAATCTCACCATTCCAGTTATTTCGGGATTGGGTCTGACACTTTTAAATTATTTCATTCCTGTATTTGGATAAAAAAAAAGGCCGGTTTTTAAACCGGCCTTTTTTTATGGCTTCACAACAAAATTACAAATTTTCCCAGGAACATAAATTTCTTTAACAATAGTTCCTTCGAGATACTTAGAAATTTTTTCATCCGACTTCACTAGTGCCATGAAGTCATCTTTAGAAATGTCTGCTGCAACTTCAAACGTTCCCCGTGTCTTACCATTAATCTGAACAGCGATAGTGATGAGATCATCTTTTGCTAGCTCAGGATTAAAACTTGGCCATTTTTCATGGGCCAACGTTTTGTCGTGACCTAAGAAGGCCCAGATTTCTTCTGCCAGGTGAGGGGCATAAGGGGAAAGAATAAGCGCAAATTTCTCAGCGCTAGTTCTCGAAACCTTACCAGTCTTGTAAACGTGATTTACAAAAATCATCATAGACGAGATACCAGTGTTAAAATGCATGGCCTCAATGTCTTCAGTGACTTTTTTCATCATCTTGTGAAGTTCTTTTACATTGGATGCATCTTCTCCGGCATCATCGATATAATTACCCTGATCAAGGAAGAATCGGTTTACACGGTTAAGGAAGTTATAAACACCTTTAACTCCATTCATTGACCATGGTTTTGTTTTTTCCAGTGGACCCATGAACATTTCATAAAGACGTAATGTATCGGCCCCAAATTCTTTTACAACCAGATCCGGATTAATGACGTTACCACGAGACTTACTCATCTTCTCGCCGTCTTCACCAAGAATCATCCCTTGGTTGACTAGTTTATGAAACGGCTCTTTAGTTGAAACCAGACCGAGATCAAAGAGAACTTTATGCCAGAAACGAGAGTAGAGAAGATGAAGAACTGCGTGTTCTGCTCCACCCACGTATAAGTCTACCGGCATCCAGTAGTTTTCAATTTTTGAGTCCCATGGTTTTTCAGTATTTTTGGGGTCACAAAAACGCAGGTAGTACCAACAAGATCCAGCCCATTGAGGCATAGTGTTGGTCTCGCGTTTTGCCTTCTTGCCGGTTTTAGGATCAATGACATTAAGCCATTCATCAATGGTCGCGAGAGGAGATTCGCCTGTTCCTGACGGCTCATACTTTTCTACTTCAGGAAGAGCAACTGGAAGTTCATCAACATCAAGACAGCGAACAGTGCCATCTTCAAATTTTAAAATAGGGAACGGTTCTCCCCAATAGCGCTGACGAGAAAACAGCCAGTCACGAAGTTTATAGTTAACTTTTTTAGAACCAATGTTTTTTTCTTCCAACCATGAAATCATTTTCTGGATGGCTTCGGCTTTATTCATGCCATTGATGAAATCAGAGTTTACATGTTCTCCGTCATCAGAAAAGGCAGCTTCTTCAATGTTTCCACCTTTAACCACTTCAACAATAGGGAGATTGAATTTTTTGGCGAATTCGTAATCACGCTCATCATGGGCCGGTACCGACATGATGGCCCCTGTTCCATAAGTATTCAGAACATAGTCAGCGATATAGACCGGAACTTTGTTTCCATTGGCCGGGTTGACGGCATAGGCTCCGGTGAAAGCACCGGTCTTATCTTTGTTGAGTTCTGTTCTCTCAAGATCAGATTTAAGTGCAGTCACCTCACGGTATTTAGCAATTTCATTTTTTTGAGCATCAGTTGTGATTTTATCAACTAAGGCATGTTCTGGAGCAAGCACCATGTAGGGTGCCCCAAAGAGAGTGTCAGGACGGGAGGTAAAGACTTCGATGGATTCGTTTGAACCATCAACAGCAAACTTAATCAATGCCCCTTCAGATTTCCCAATCCAAACTCTTTGCATCTCTTTGACAGACTCTGGCCAATCTAAAAGTTCTAAATCCTGAAGAAGTCTTTCTGCATATTCAGTAATTCTTAGCATCCACTGCTTCATTGGCTTACGAATGACTGGATGACCACCGACTTCAGATTTCCCATTGATGACTTCTTCGTTGGCCAGAACGGTTTTTAAATTCGGGCACCAGTTCACCATCATGTGGGATTCGTAGGCGAGACCTTTGTTGTAGAGTTGAACAAAAATCCACTGAGTCCACTTGTAGTAATCAATATTCGAAGTTGCGATCTCACGGTCCCAATCATAAGAAAACCCAAGCATTTTTAATTGGCGTTTGAATGTTTTGATATTGTCTTGAGTTGTGATATTTGGATGGATACCCGTTTTGACTGCGTGATTTTCTGCCGGAAGACCAAAGGAATCCCATCCCATTGGATGAAGAACATTAAAACCTTTCATGCGCTTATAGCGGGCCATGATATCAGTGGCGGTATAACCTTCAGGGTGTCCTACATGAAGGCCTGCGCCTGATGGGTAAGGGAACATATCCAGAACGTAGTATTTAGGTTTAGTCGTATCAATGGTCGTTTTGAAAGTTTGGTGATCGTCCCAGTATTTTTGCCATTTAGGTTCGATAGCTGCGAAATTGTATTCCATGAAACTTCCTCCAAGATTTGAGGCTTCATTTTAAAAGAAAATGACCGGTTTTAGAAGGGAATAGAGGAGCGTTAAATACAATTTAGGACGTCGGTTCTGAACTTCTTCATTAGATAACAGTTGAGATCCCGATTTTGCTCTTGGGTTAGTTCTCCTTCAAAAAGAAACAAACTACTGATTTCAGTGGCTGCACTCGCCTTGAGCGTTAAATCAGGAGACTGATTGTGAATTTCTCCGGAATTAATAGTCGAAGAAGTCAAAGGGATCAGATCTGCTTTTGAATCATTGATCCAAAGTTCCTGGCGTTCAGTATTGGTGGATCGATTTTTGTTATAGACGAACTTAATTATAGTAATGTCGTTATCAAGTGATAAAGAATTTGTCCTCTGAACCAGTGCTTCTGATGAGAAGCCTGTTCTGACAATAAGTCCTTCTTTATTTAGCCATTTAATTCCCAGAATCTCATCTGTTCCATCGGTGACAGTCAAAAGTTCAATCCCATTTGTTGGAATAAAAGCGATGATGATAGTGAAGCTTTCTGAACTCAAAGGAGCAAGGTCCAGGTTCTCACAGTAAAGGTAATTTCTAGAGGAGCTTTTGAAAAGAGGGATGCCTTTAGAGAGTTCATATTCAACTTTAGGGTATACATTTGAGAGGCAAGTTCTATCAAAGGGAGAAAGATCTCTTAAACCATTTCTAAAATCTGTATCTGCTTGGTGAGTTTCAGCATCATACCAAAGAGCTACAGGTAGGTGTTCAAGAGAGCTTTCTTTCTCTGGTAACGAGATTGTAGGTTTAGAGCAAGAGGCGAAGAGCACCAAGAAAAGGATCGAGTTTAATATCTTCATCCTTTTAGGCTAATTCCCGTGAAAAAATATACAATTTAATTTTTTCTTTCGGAAAATTCTTCCAGTCGAGGTGCGTTAATTACTTCCACCCAAACCGAAGCCTCCACCTGATCCACCAAATCCGCCACCCTGAAAGATAAGGCTTTCTTGGACTGTTGGAATTTGTAGTCCCATATTTGGCGTAGTCATATAGCCGTTCATTGGGCCAGTGAACATCATGCCACTACCTGGATTAGTG
The DNA here is from genome assembly GCA_023432655.1 of Pseudomonadota bacterium. Taxonomy (GTDB): domain Bacteria; phylum Bdellovibrionota; class Bacteriovoracia; order Bacteriovoracales; family Bacteriovoracaceae; genus Peredibacter. The sequence continues at coordinate 3,626 of JAEYUK010000329.1, forward strand.
TAGTGACTTAAACGAACAGGGAAGGTAGGGTTTTCAACCTGCCCAGTATATTCGTGCCAACTGAATGGGTTTTGAAAATGCTGAAGATGGTTCGCCTGAACAGCATTTAACCAACGCGCCACTTTTTTTTGTTTATCAGATAAGGCATTAGCACTCAGTAACGAATTTATATTGTGAATGTTCTGGAGCAATTCTTTGCGCGTTTTCTTGGAAAGGTTTTCCTTATTTGGAATCCAAACGGGAATACCGTTTTTGGCCACCGAATCTTTGATCGACTGATGAGAAATTCTTTGTTGTTCGATGGCAACCTCTGTATTTTTCACAGATTCTCTCAAGCTACTAACAACCTGAGCAATATTCTCTTTAACGTATTTGGCATTTTGACTAAAGTACCGGTGATTCGAAACCGCTTCCATGAGCTTAGTTAATTTTTCCTGATCAGCGGCCGAAGGATTCGATTGCGTCCCAATGTAGGTTCCTGTTTCATCAACCATATTTTTAATGTGAGAATAGGCTGGATCCTTTAAAAGCTTATCAAGTTCTGCTTGGGCAGCATTGGCCTGGTTTTGGGCTTCAGTGACTAAAGCTTCTGGATTCTTCTCAACGTTTTCGAGATTTCTTTTCATTCCTTCCAATGAGTCCTCACTGCTCTTAATGGATTCCGCCATGGATTTTTCCATCGAGGTGGGATTAAGTTCACTGAGGATGGCCTCGGCTTCTGCCAGGTCGTCCTTGTAATAACTCGCAAAATTTTCTTTTACGCCGTGATAAAAAAGTAAATTAAAAACAGCGTTCACATCAAGATCAACTTCAAGTTGTTCCACACAATGTTCTAAACGTCGTGCCTTATTATATAACTGCCGAAGGGCCCCTTGCGTATTGAGAGGCGGTTCGAGTTCACCTGAATCATATTTCTGGAATTCACGAGCGATGGCTTCTACTTCAGATTTTTTCTCTATACATTCTTTAGTATTGAAGCTTTTGAATTTTTTTCTCGAGCCATCGTTCCCATAATAAAATTCCTTTTCATCATCACAGTTAAGATACATGGCCGCATGTAGCTGATTAAGTGCCTGGAAATTGTTCTTGGTATAATTGGTAAGTTTGCTCTCATCGGCTTGGCTTAAAAGCTGCTTTTCTTTTAGCAGGATATCAGAGAGGTATTGGTGTCCCTGGGGTCGGTCAGCAAGGGGAGCAGACCCGTCATATCCAGCGATGATTTTGGCCTTGGGAAAGATATTTTTCCAGGCGTAAATTTCTTTTTGTACTCCAGTATAGCAGCCCAAAAGGAGTACTGAAGAAGTTTCATTGATGTCGCCGTAATCCTTCATAATATCTTGAAGCTCATGGCGACCAAATCCACCTTTGTTTCCTCCGAACTCACCACCTCCGTCATGACCTGAGATCGTGAAAACCTGAAGCTTACCATTTTTTGACTTTATTTCATCTAGGGCTTCACGGATTCCTTGATCAAAAGGTGGTTGGGAATCAACAAAGGCATTCATTTTACTTGTAGCTTCTTGTAAAGCGGCAACCTCGTTAGCACAATTGCCTTTAGCTCTCGTGCATCTTTCAACCCGTTTGGAAGCTTCGTTGAAAGGACCAGTGAATTTTCCATATTCTTTATAGTTCTTAGGAACGACCATGAGATGTTCACCGCGCTCACACGCGGCTTTCCTGGAAGTTTCAATTTCAATTTCTGAGTTATTGGTATCAACAAAAAGCATGACCTTAGACGGATCAATCTTTTTATTACAGGCCGGCTGGGCCATTAAGGGTAAAGAAAACAGACATCCCAAGGTCAGAATAATTTTTTTCATGACTATCTCTTATCTTTAAGCATTTTTATTTGTGATTCTTTTAGTTCTGGATATTTTTTCTTTAATTGAGGGATGGTTTTGGAGGCCAATTCCATGAAGAAAATGTCCTTCTTGAGTTCATCCCAGCTTTCAATGGCCGGAACCCCACTTAAGACTTCTTCTCTTAAGTCCCGATCGGGTAGAGCGCTTTGGGCGGTACTTCCTTGGTGGACTTTAAAATTCCCCTCTAGAGTTTTCCCGTCGATATTCTCATCCAACAGTAGAACCTGGGCTTTTTGGGCCGCGGTCATGTTGGAGATGCCAAGTAAAAGAAAAGTCAGAATAAATTTCATGAGTGCCTCTGAGTAAAGTATTCAGACGGCTTATCGGACGGTTAATTAAGAGGATTAGTTACGAAATGATTTAGTCAGGAATAATAAAAAAAGGGACCTCACGCATCCGGCGCTAGTCCCTTTTTTACAGGGGGGTATTACCGCTATTAAGCAGAGTGACAGTTGAGGGGGTACGTCATCTCATGCCCTTTAGGGGACGTAATGGAAAGGTAATCGTTTACTTCGGAAAAAGCGTTGGCGTTTTTCACATTAATCCGATGTTTGTTGCCGTCAATGTAAAGGGTTTTAGAAAAACCCAAATGTTTTTTATGAGTTCGAACGGATTCGGACCCAATGGATGAGATGGAGCGATTGATGCCAGCTTCATCTTCTTTATGAAAAGAAATCCGGTCCTCTTCAATGGTGAAAGACTTTTCACCAAAAGCAGTAGAACAGACAATGGCTCCAGTGGCCGCATGAGAGTTAAAAGCATGGATCATGAGAATAAGTCCGAAAAATCCCAGGACTGTTGAAAGTGATAATGTTCTGTTTTTCATAGGTTCCCCCTGTATATAAGTTTTCAAAGACGCCTCGTCCTTGCCGCCTTCCCTCGGGGACTAGTAATACAATCCTGATGCCAAGAATTGCCCATTAAAATCAAGTGGTTAGAGAAAGAGAAGAACAGAGGGGTTAGACACGTGTCTATTCTCTAGTCACTTTTTTTAATCCCTTCTATAATCGGGCGATGGTTCCTTTAAATTACAATCAGCTTTATTACTTTTATAAAATTGCAGAATTAGGTTCAATTGCATCGGCTTCCAAAGATGTGCTGATCAGTTCTCCGGCCTTATCCATGCAGCTCAAAGAATTAGAAGAAACACTAGGCACTCCTTTATTTTCCCGGGTTGGTAAGAAGCTCGTGTTAACCGAAGCCGGTACTATTGTTCACGAATATGCCAAGGATATTTTTAAGCTTGGGTTTGAATTGAAGGATACTTTGGCCGATCGTAAAAAATCGGCTGAAAGAGCTAAAATTGAAATTGGTTGTCAGGATTCATTACCTAAGCATATTGCCGATTCTCTACTCACCTTTTTAATTGGTCACAAATCTTGTCGGGTTATTTTGAGAGAGGGTAATCGTGAAGAGTTGATAGCGATGCAAAACGAGTTTAAATTAGATCTCATCCTCACAAACTCGCTTCCCCAGACTAAGGATTCTTCTATCTTTGAAACGAAGATTCTCTGCAAAGAAAACATTATTGTTGTCGGTCATCCCAAGTTTAAGAATTTAAAATGGCCTCAATGTTTAAATGAGGTTCCAGTTATTCTTCCTACATACCACTCCAGCACCAGACAAAAAGTAGATATTTACCTGAAAGAAAATAACCTTGTGGTTGACGTCATCGCTGAAGTTGAAGATAAGGCCACAGAGATTGATCTAGCGATTAATGGAAATGGACTGATCTTTGTCACCAGAAGTAGTGTGGCTTCCTTACTTAAAGAGAAGAAACTGGTAGAGATGAAAAGCTTAAACGACACATTTGAGGAAGTTTGGATGTGTGTCGGAAAACGTAAGCTCTTAAATCCATTGGCCTTATTCGCCATGAAAAACTTTACTCTTCCTGTTAAGTAAATTGCGCTTAACCTTACATTCAATATTACTGAATATTTTAAAGTACTGTACTTTGCTAGACTTGATTTGAGGCAGAGAAAGCCTCAAATAAAGGAGTTCGATTTATGCAAGTACAAGTTCATTATCAGGGATTAGAAAATTCTCCATGGATGAATCAATTCATTACTGAGCGTATACAGAAATTAAACCGTTACCTCGGTACTGCAGCAGCGATTCAGATTAACCTAAAGTTTGAAAACAAAAGATACATTACTAGTTTGGCCATTCATAATAAGAATCAAGACTATGCTTTTAATGGAGAAGGCGACAATCTTTATGGATCTTATTCTCAAGCTCTTGATAAGGCCATCAGAGCACTGGGTGAGCATAAGCGAATGCTGAAAGACAAAATTAATAGAAGATATACTCCGCTAAAGAATGCTGTAGCCTAGCATTTCCTTTCTTAAACAAGAAGCTGCCTTAGGGCAGCTTCTTTATTTATAGCTATCAATGATTTTGTTAACCACTTCTATCTCTTCGACGAAATTTTCTTTCAAAGCATTTTTATCCTTAACAGGATTTTTCACCGCCCAAAGACTATAGCTGATGATGAGGGTTTTGTTCTCTTTAAGCGGGACGTAGGATGAAACACTCACCCCTCCAAAAATATCTCGGTTAAACTGGCTCATTTCCTTAAACATGATGGTTGAGGCTCCCTGAGAAATGACGTCTAATTTCTTTGCTGCTCCTACCGCACGGATAACTTTAGAATTTGGGAGAGTGCTTAAATCATCGGCATCAAAATACGTTTGCATTTTGTACTTCATGGGCTTTTCCCCAGGAATTGTCACAATGAAAACTTTGGGAGAAACCTCTTGAATTTTTTGATCACCCATAACCTTAGTTACGAATTTTTTATCAGTCATTTGTTCCTCCTCGAAAAAGCCAACGGGTTTTGAAGCGATGGAGACGGCCTTACTAATCAGTAAAGTGACGTTACTTTCCTGAATGAGCGACAGTGAATCGAGATCGAATATTTCAGGATAAGTTACCACCAGCTTGCGAGGGGAGATGGCCGTGAAAAAATAGTGAATATCTCCTTTAAGTAAATCCTCTGTTTTAATCGGGAAATTCAATTCTTTTTGTTCCACAGTCTTGGCATTAACTGTAAAAGAAATGATAAGATTGAACACCAGTAGGGAAATAACTTTTTGAAAAGATGGATTCATATGTTTTACCTTTGTTCGATCAGTCTTATCGGTTATTGGCCCCGGAAAGTAAGTAGATTTTTGGAGAATGCCGCATGATCAGGCCAATATGCCGTATGGGTAACCCGATTTTGAGAAAAATCACACAGGAAGTGCCTAAAAATATTCTAAAGACTGACAAGTTTGCTCAGATACTTGAAGATCTATTAGATTCTATGAAGCACTACGGTGGAATTGGAATTGCCGCTCCTCAGATTGGGATTGATTATCAAGTGGCCTTGATTGAACTCACGGGGATAAATCGGTATGGCGAAGAAATTAATCTGCCTCTCACAGCTTTCATCAATCCACGAATTGAATATTTAACAAATGCCACTCAAGGATTTTGGGAGGGCTGTCTGTCTGTGCCTGGTTTAAGGGGATATGTTGAGCGTCCGGAAAAAGTGAAAGTTAATTATTTAGATGTTGAAGGTAATGAACAAGAATTGGTAGCCTCTGGTTTTCTTGCCACAGTACTTCAACATGAACTCGATCATTTGCAGGGCATCTTGTATATTGATAAAATTAAGGATTCCAAACATCTTTCTTATCAGGAAGAATTCGACGAATTTATTCAAAAACGGACAAACTAGTGAGCTCACTTTCACCCTCCCGTTCTCAAGCTTTCAAAGAGCTTTTAAAGTTATCTCTTCCTATCATGTTTGGTCACATCGGGATCATGCTGATTGGTACCGGTGATATGATTATTGCTGGTCGCTATTCCCGAGAATGTCTGGCCGCCATTGGTTTGGCCATCTCCATTTGTAATCCCATAATGATTTCTCTTCTTGGATTTCAATTTTCTATCTCGCCATTACTTGCTCAGAAAAGAGGGAACGGCGAAAAAATTGAGGATTATTTTTGGACCATTATTTTTTATAGCTTCTTGATTTCGATTGTTTCCTGCGGTCTTACTTATTTAAGTATGTATCTCGTTCCGTGGCTGGAATATGGTCAAGAATTAGAAGCGATCATCGTTGAATATCTGATGGTCTCAAGTTTCTCTGCCTTTGGTCTTTGTTTCTATCAGGGAATAAAAGAGTTTTATCAGTCTGAAGAAAAGACAACTGCCGCTAACGTGATCGCTCTTCTGGCTGTTGGAGTTAATCTTTTTTTAAACTATTCATTTGTCTTCGGTAAGTTTGGAATGCCCGAATTAAAAGAAGCTGGGCTCGCCTGGGCAAGCTTCACCGTCCGATGTTTCATGGCCTTGATGTTATTTATTCCGACATACAAATTATGGAAAACCTCAAAAAACATTAATTGGGGATTCATTAAAGAGATGTTCCGCTTAGGTGGGCCGATTTCTTTAACCTTGTTTTTTGAAGTCATGGCCTTCTGCTCAGTGACTCTCTTCGTAGGAAAGTTCGCTGAAATCCAGACCGCCGCTAATAACCTGGCCCTAAACATCGGCTCTCTGGCCTTTATGATTCCACTGTCCATTTCCGCAGCAGTCGGGGTCAAGATCGGTCATGCTTATGGGGAAAAAAATTACAATACGATTTTTACTTTCAGTCAGATTAGTTTGATTGCTGCCGTATGTTCATCAGCTTTAATGGGATCCTTCTTTTATTTTTTTCCATCACTCGTGACTTCTCTTTATACTGATGATCTTCTCGTCTTAGATTGGGCAAAAAAGCTTTTATTCTGGGTAGCTTGCTTTCAACTCTTTGATGGTACTCAAATCACAATTGCCGGTATTTTAAGGGGCCTATCAATTACCAAGGCTGCCTCGTATGCGGTTTTCTTCGGCTACTGGATTATTGGAATTCCGTTCGGATATTACCTGGCTTTTTATCAGGGCCTTGAAGCTCAAGGATTCTGGATTGGACTGGTGGTGTCTTTAGCAGCGGTGTCGGTGATGCTGGGCTTGATCTTAAGACAAAAACTTCTGGCCTTCCACATTGAAGGCCAGAAGTTAAAAACTACATAAAAAAGTCGCCGTTTCCTTGAACCATAGTGTGGCTGCACTTGTATTTTAGAACTCCTCCAAAAAATCCAAAAAGAGGATGAAGCCAAAATTTCTGCGCCTTAATCTGATAAGGCCGCGGCACAACCGCCACCGCCATCTGTTTAGCAGGAACATTCCTTAAAACTGTACGAATTTTGAATTCTCCATTCTCATCAAGATTAGCAAAGCTATAACCTTCTTCTTGTCCTTCATAATGAGTGTAAGGATGGACATACCAACGATTGGTTTTTACATAGACGACTACTTTAAATTGATCATAGGCATCTGTCGGAAGACCTGATACATGGCCTTTAATGTGCGAGTTTCTTACGATCTCATCCACGGTGACTTCGGTGTTTCTGCATTCAGTTTGATATTCTCTGATAATCGCTCGGGACTCTGATTTCCAGCTGGCCTGGGCCTGGGAGGATAAAATCAGGGTCGTCATTAGAAGTAAGCTTTTCATTGGGGCTCCTTAAATTAACGTTTATTTTATTCTCCTCTGAATAGGGAGTAGGTACAATAAGGGGTGTAAATTACCGTGAAGTTTGTTGACTTAAAAGATCAGGTTTTGCATGACATGCCCATTATGCCAGAGAGTAGAGCACACCCAGTCCCATCAGTATCCTTATCTCATCCATGAATTCGAAAACTCGTATCTCTATCTGGGAGAACATCAGTTCTATCGAGGTTATTGCGTCCTTGTTACTAAAGAGCACTTTCAGGAAATGACCGATGTCCCAGAAGAGAAAAGAGAGATTCTCTTTAGAGAAATGATGAGTGCTCATGCGGCCATCGAGAAAGCTTTTCATCCAAAAAAGATGAATATGTGCAGTCTTGGAAATGTTGTTCCTCATGTTCACTGGCACTTCTTCCCACGCTACGCCGATGATGCAAATTTTACTAATCCGCCTTGGTTGCAAATGCATCTGTTTGATACGGTCAAAGTGACACCGGATGAGCGGAGCGAACTTATTAAAAAAGTGAAAGATAAAATTTTTTAATGTAGGCCACTGTCAGAATTGTATTAAGCTTTAACAAAAAACGAATTAATGATTGCCAATCGACAGGCAGAGTCTTTCAATCTTAGGGACAAATAAATTTTACCATGGATGTGTAAATGAAGTTTTCCCTGCTGCTCCTATTATTATTAAGCACGACGACTTGGGCCAAGTGGACAGTCACAACCTACAACATTAGAAATTTCGATAATGATATGCGCGAAGGCCGCACTGATCTTGTTGAACTCGCAAAGATTCTTAAGAGTTCACAAGGTGATGTGATGGCCTTCGAAGAAATTGTTAATACGAAAGCTTTCGAAAACTTAATCAAAAATAATCTTCCCGGGTATGCCTACAAAATATCAACCTGTGGCGGAGGCGGAAAACAACAGCTCGCCATCGCTTACAATCCTAAGTTGTTCCAATATGTAAATTCCACGGAAGACCGTACCTTTACCGGAAAGTTCGATGGGAGTTGCGGTTCTCTAAGACCTCTTCTTTTGGTGGATCTTCTCCATAAAGAGTCGAAGCAAACTTATACTTTTGGGGCCGTTCATTTGAAAGCTGGCGGTGATAATCGGGCCATGTCCCAACGCTGGAAGCAGTACCTTCTTATGCAAGAACTAGCTGAGGACTATGCCGGGAAAAACCTTATCCTATTAGGTGACTTCAATACGACCGGCTATAACATCAAAGATCAGGATTATACAAAATTCGAAGATTTTCTAGGAACTTCTGGACTCAGAACTGTTTCTGAAAACCTAGGCTGTACGAGTTATTGGCATGGTGGACTGATTGGTGGAAATGATTATCAGCCTTCAATCTTAGATCACGTTGTCATTCAGGATAAGAACATGGGGTCGGTTACCGATGTAAAGCTCGGGGCACATTGTGCTAGAGTTGAGTGCCGTCCTGCAACACCAGCGGAATTAGGAGTGAGCTACGAGTCGGTTTCTGATCACTGTCCGATCCAGGTTACATTTAAGTAACCTTCCTTTCTTTCCTCATCCACAAATAAATTGAAATCTGTTATCCTTGGGAGATTAAACATCTCTCAGGGATAGTTATCATGACATTTTTGTCCGACCGAGTTTTAAAATTAGCTGAATCTGAAACCCTGGCCATGGCCCGTTTGGGTAATGAATTAAAAGAAAAAGGTGTTGATGTTATCAACATGAGTCTGGGTGAACCGGACTTCAATACTCCTGACTTTGTGAAGGTCGCTGCGAAGTCTGCTATTGATGATAATTTTTCATATTATACCCCAGTTCCTGGATACAGGGATCTTCAAGTTGCCATAGCCCAAAAATTTAAAAGAGATAATAATCTGGAATTTAACCCTTCTCAGATTGTGGTTTCAACCGGGGCCAAGCAGTCCATCATTAACGTTGTGATGGCGACCATAAATGCTGGTGATGAAGTGATCCTTCCCGTGCCTTATTGGGTAAGTTATTCGGAGATGATTCAGTTAAATGAAGGCAAAGTTGTTTTACTTAATACTGATTATAAATCAGATTTCAAAATCACGCCTGCCCAACTAGAGGCTGCGATTACTCCCAAAACAAAGATGTTTCTTTTCTCAAATCCATGTAACCCAACCGGGACTATGTATACTGAAAAAGAACTGCGAGCCTTAGGAGAAGTGTTTAAAAAGTATCCTCATGTTCTCATTATTTCTGATGAGATTTATGAATATATTACCTTCGGTGAAAAACTTTTTTCTATCGGTTCAATACCTGAATTAAAAGACCGGGTTGTGACCGTCAATGGTCTTTCAAAGGGCTTTGCTATGACCGGATGGCGGTTAGGTTATTTGGGAGCACCGGAAGAGATTGCTAAGGCCTGCGTGAAAATTCAGGGACAGTTTACTTCGGGAGCAAGTTCGATATCTCAGAGGGCCGCACTAGAAGCTGTGAAAGCTGGCCCCGAAGTTATTGCGACGATGAGAGAAGCTTTTAGAAAGAGAAGAGATCTTCTCATATCCCTCATGAAAGATGTGCCGAATGTGAAAGTTAATAATCCCGGGGGTGCTTTTTATCTTTTCCCTGAGGTCTCTTTTTATTACGGCAAAAAATTCGGAGATCAAACGATCAAAGACGGCAAAGATCTTTGCATGTATCTGTTGAATCACGCTCATGTTGCGATGACTCCTGGAGGGGCTTTCGGAGCTCCGAATTACATTCGTCTGTCTTACGCAGCTTCAGAAGATCAGATTCGTGAAGCTGTAAGCCGAATAAAAAAAGCTCTTATGGAACTTAAATAAGTATGTAAGAACTCAGGCCAGAATTTAGGTCCGGTCGACACCTTGGTTAAAGACCGGACTCTAAAGTTAAGTTATGTTTCATTTCGAAGTAAACCCTCTCAGGAGTTCGAAATGAAATTTCTTTTTCTACTATCCATACTTTCACTATCTTCTCAATCGTTTGCTGCAGTCGCCTGGAAAGTCGTCGCCGAAACCACAAACTGCGACGATAAAATTCAAGTCCTGGCCAAAGAAGGAGAGAAATACGTGCTGGTCGTTAATGGTGACCAGAAGACAAAACTATTCAATCAGGATGGAAGTGCTTTCGAAGAGGCCCCGAAGAGTACAACCATTTATAACAATTCAGACACTGGCGAGTTTCGATATACCTTTATCCAGCCAAGTGTCGTCGAGGGAAATCTTCCAAAAATTAATATCACAAATCATGATGGCGAGAAATCTCGTTGTAAGATGAAACTTAACCAATAATGATGACTACATCCTTTCGTCTCGAAAGAGATACTTTTGGTGAAATTAAAGTCCCCCAGGAACATTACTGGGGGGCCCAAACGGAACGCTCTCTCCATCATTTTAAAATTTCTCATGAGAAAATGGACTCTGAGTTAATTCATTCTATTATCTTGATAAAAAAAGCTGCAGCCGAGATTAATGTAAAAAACAATGTCCTTCCTAGTGATAAGGCCACAGCTATAAAAACAGCGGCGGACAAAATTTTACAAGGTGGATACACCGAAGAATTTCCTCTGTCCGTCTGGCAAACCGGAAGCGGAACTCAAACCAATATGAATGTTAATGAAGTTCTCGCGAACCTGGCGAGTGAACTGATGGGTGGAGTAAGAGGGGAAGAACGCCTCATCCATCCAAATGACGACGTCAATAAGGGACAAAGCTCCAATGATGTCTTTCCAACAGCAATGAGTATCGCTGCCGTTTCAGTACTTAAAAAAAAGCTCTTGCCCTCTGTAAAGATATTAAGAAACTCTCTGCAAGAACGAACTCAAAAGTTTTGGAATATTACAAAAATAGGAAGAACTCACTTGATGGATGCAACTCCACTGACGTTAGGGCAGGAGTTCTCGGGGTATGTTTCTCAACTAGATCACGCTCTTATGCACATAGAAGATACTTTATCTCATCTTCAGGAACTTGCCATCGGTGGTACTGCAGTAGGTACAGGTCTCAATGCTCCAGAGGGATTCGCTGAAAAAATGGCAGAGGTTCTTTCTACTTACACAGGATTTGAATTTAGAACAGCTCCAAATAAATTTGAAGCCCTCGCCGCCAATGATGCTCTTGTCGCCGCTCATAGCGCACTTAAAGGGTTGGCCCTGGCCTTATTCAAAATAGCAAATGATATTAGATGGCTTGCCAGTGGTCCCCGAAGTGGTCTCGGAGAAATTGCGCTTCCTGAGAATGAGCCCGGTTCCAGTATTATGCCGGGTAAAGTTAATCCTACTCAATGTGAAGCCATGACGATGTTGTGTGCCCAGGTCATAGGTAACGATGTGGCCATTTCTATGGGAGGAGCTTCAGGGAATTTCGAATTGAATGTTTTTAAACCCATGTTGATTCATAACTTTCTTCAGAGTGTGAGGCTATTGTCCGACGGATGCCGTTCCTTTGAAGAGTTTTGTGTGAGAGGTATAACTGTTCGCCAGAAACAAGTGGATGAGCACCTTCATAGATCACTCATGTTAGTTACGGCCTTAAATCCTCACATAGGTTACGATAAGGCCGCCAAGATTGCTAAAAAGGCCCATCAAGAAGATAAAACTCTGAAGCAATCTGCGATTGAACTGGGTTATGTCACTGAAGAAGAATTTGATCAGTGGGTAAGACCTGAGAGCATGACTAATCTGAAAGATCCTGGCCCATTAATGAGTTAAGTTCCTGACGGTGAAGAATGGCCTTATCCCGGCAGCCGCTAAAGACTGAAGGAATATTAAGATCACGTAAGGCCAATACACATCCCTTAAGATATGAAGCCTGAGCTTGATTAAGAGCAGCATCAAGACTCACTAAATTCTTCTCTTGAGAAGGAGGAGTGTGAGCGCAACTTATGAGAAGAACAAAGAAGGCGATGAATTTCATGAATATAATTTTGGAATAAAATCTCGGTCCGGTCTAGAATATTTCTATGCATATACTCACACTTCTTTTTGTAAGCACCTTTGGTCTCGTGGCCCTGGCAGAGACATCTGTTCCATCTGATTTTAAAACAGATTACTGCACCAATTACCCGGAAGGGCCCAAAGAAGATCCGAGTGCCTGGAAACATTGTTGTTTGAAGCACGACATGTATTTTTGGGCGGGAGGATCTAAGCAAGATCGTTACGATGCTGATCTTGAACTCAAAAACTGCATCGTAGACGCTGGTTATCCAAGACAGGCGAGGATCATGTATAGCGCAGTCAGGATGGGGTCATATTCTCCTGTAAAGTACCCTGATCGAAGATGGGGCAACGGCTGGAAGAATAGAGCAGAATTTAAAGCTCTTTCATTAGAAGAAATTCAAAGTATCAAAGCTGAATTAGATTCTGGCTATAAATACATCTCGGATGATCTTAAAAGTAACTTCCTCTCAGACCTTTTAAAACGTAAGAATTAATATGATTTTTGTTTTCATCTCTCTCTTTCTTTTTTCTGCTCAAGCAGAAACTTCATTCTCCTGTAATGCTCAGTATGATGATTTGAATATCACCAGGCAGGTGACTGAATCCACTGAACATTTCTATTATTGTTTTGGATATCATCATGGAAAAGACCGTGCGTGGGAGATGGATTATTTTCGGAGAACTGGTCAGGGAAGAAATTCCGAAATTCTCGGCTTTAATCAATTGAAAGCTGACCTTATGATGAAGCTTCTGAATCTCGAAGCTCTTTCAAAGAATATATGGGAGAGTTTCGAAGGCGAAAAGAAAATCATCCTTGAAAAGTATGCCGAAGGGGCCAATGAAGGATTTAAAATAGGGGCGAATGCTACTGAATTCAAAAAGTTTAACTTCACTCCGGAAAAATGGAAACCAGAGCACACGATTTTAGTCCTGCTTCTGCAATCTTTCGACCAGACCCGAAAGACTTTTATGCGGGACTATGACGAAGAAAAAAATAAGGAACACTGGAAAGAAAAGGCGGAAGAACTTTTTAATGAGGATCATATGCCTTGGGACAATACGATCCTGAAGGAAGGCGAGTATGAAGTTGCATCTTCTGATCTTCCAAAGACAACTTTAAACTCACGGTCTCTTAAGTTGTGGTCTGAGTTTCCCACAGTCTTTGGTCTTGAATCCGGTTCAAATAATTGGGTTGTCAGTTCCGCAAAATCTAAAACCGGCAATGCTCTCCTTGCAAACGACCCCCATTTAGATTTAAAGACTCCTCTGTTTTGGTACTGGGTAAATTTAAAATCCCCAGAAGGTCGGGTGTTAGGAGCGAGTGTGCCGGGAGTGCCAGTCGTTGTTTCCGGTACAAATGGTAACGTCGCTTGGGGACTTACGAACTCCTACTATAACTCTGCAGATATCATGGCGATCAAAAATCTTCCCTCGGAGAAGGTAGAAGTCATCTGGCCCCGAGTGGATATCAAACTCTGGTTTTTTAAAATCCCATTCTTTTTTAAGAGTTTTGAACGATTAAAATCAGGGCACCCTGTTCTTCCTCTTGAAACAGAGCTTAATGAGAAGCTGGCCCTCAGGTGGGCCGGTTATAGTCTTAAGGCCCATGATTTTTATCCAATGTTTGACCTCTTTAAAGGGCAAAACGTCAGTGAAACTCATTCTGTTATCTTGAAGGTTGGTGTTCCTTCCTGGAATTTTGTCTATGCTGATAAGGCCGGAGAAATTGGCTATGGACTTGTGGGGAAGACTTATAAAACGATCGGTAAAACTCCGCTTGGAATTCCTCTCGTCTCATTAGAGGAATTTGAGAGGGAAGAATTCTTAGAACCTCATGAAAGACCCTCTCTCTTGAAACCGGTACGACATTATATTTACTCCGCCAATAATCGCCATTGGCCTACAGACGCAAAGTTTTATGGTGGCAGAGGCTACAGTGAATCTTTCAGAGGATTTAGAATTGATGAAATGCTTCAAGCTCCTCAGGACATAGATAGCTTCAAAACTATTCAATGCGATAGGGAAGCGGTGGATGCGAGATTCTTTTTGCCCAAACTCCAAAAATTGCTAGATCTTCCTGAGTTTAAATACTGGGATCGACTGGCCTTAGATCAATCCAGAGTTATGCCACTCTACCGACGCTTAATGGATCTCATGATGAAGGAGTGGAAAGTGAATGAATATGCACTCTATAGACTCCTTGATCAATTGAACGACCAGCAGGTTAAAGAGTTGCAAGGTTTCCATCAACTGGCCCTTGCCGACATTGGAGAGAGAAACTGGAACGAAGTTTTATTTTTGAACTTTCCTCATATGTCTAAGTCGGAAGCATTAATCTTTTCTCCAGTCATTCCGGGGGTGGGAGATAAGCATTCGGTCAACCCAGGAACTTCTAAATGGAATGAAGAGAAAAAGATTTATGAGCACTACTCGGGCGCTTCCATGCGTTTAATCATTGAGATGGGAGAAGTTCCAAGAATCTTTTTAAGTCTTCCAGGTCTTAACCGTTTTTACGATCAACAACCGCCTTTTTCTCCATGGGAGGAGTGGCGTCGTTGTGATTATCGGGAAGTTGTTTTTTAGAAGTTTCTGATAACGAGGTAAACGAGAAGAAAAATAATAAGTAATACGAAGACGATTTTTTTATAAGTTTTATCAAAATTAATAAAAGAATTTTCGCCCTTATTAAAGGCAGCATCTACCACGCAAATAAGATGAAGAATCAGTCCTGGCCAGAAAAACATGAAATAGCCGGCACCTACGAAGAGTGCCCAAAAGATTCCCGGCATAACCTGACCTTTAAGCAGTTGGCCTAAACCAGGTAACATCATTGACCAAATGGCCGCAATGGAATTATCAACTTTGTTATCTACGGGATTCACATCCATAATTTTGCTTTCCCTTTATAAATCAGATTATACACCTCTAATCACAAGATCTATAAGAGAATAACTGCCCGTAAGTTTCGATTTTTACAGAAGTCTACAAAGAAAACTCATTGAGCATTTCGCTCAAGTTTTTTGGTCAAATGGTCGATATGTCTTTAAGCTCTCAGCATGAAGAGTGTTTCATTGGAGGTACGTATGAGTAGTAAACACAGTAGTAACGGACAAAAAAAGAAGCTGACGAAAAAAGAGCAAAAAGCTTTGAATCACGCCAAGCTCATGGCCCAAAAAGGCGGCGGAGCTAGCAACGTGGTAGACATCAATGCCTACCGTGATCAACAAAATAAAAAAGCAGCTTAATTACTTCTATTCGAGGGGGACGTTCTGTTCCCCTCCCGTATTTAAATTCGGTTTCCATTTAGTTCCACATCCTCTTTAATCATTCTACGATTTCTTTTAACCAAGGAGTCGGTATGCCACGTGGTAGCAAAGAAAAGTATTCTCCTAAACAAAAAAGACAGGCTGAACACATTGAAGAGAGTGTGAAAAAACGCGGTGGAAAAACCAAAGATGCTGAAAGAATCGCCTGGGCCACTGTTAATAAGTCTAAAAAGAAATAGTATCGAACTGACAAAAGGAAAGGCATGAAGAGCGATGGGAATTTTCTCACGGTAGAGACAACTGCAGGATTGATGGATGTTTATGTGGCCAGTCCAACTGATGGTGGGAAGTACCCTGTGGTTGTCGTGCTCCAGGAAGCCTTTGGAGCGAATAGTCACATAAAGGACATTTGTCACCGGCTGGCGGCCGAAGGTTTTATTGCTGCTGCCCCAGAACTCTATCATCGTGAGGGACGGCATATTGTTGTGAGCTACGAAGATCGGAAAGCTTTTATGCCCCTTATGGGAACGCTCACGAATAGAGGAATCGTAGACGATGTTCGAAATACTCTAAATTTTTTAGAAAATCTTCCAGGTGCTGATCTGACTAAAGTTAATTGCATTGGATTTTGTGTTGGTGGCTTCGCCGCGGCCCTATGTGCAACAAAACTCAGATTAAATAAAATGGTATCTTTTTATGGTGGAGGAATCGTTCACGCGCGCGAAGGCATTCTATTAGCTCCATTAATAGACGACCTCAAGCTGATTAAGTCGAAAAGTCTATTCTTCTTTGGAGGAGAGGACGTCAGTATCCCGATGGATGATATTAAAGTGATTAAAGAAAGATTGGCCAAGGATAAAGTTCCGGCGGAAGTCATCGTGTATCCCGAGGCGAATCACGGTTTTTTTTGCAATGAACGGAAGAGCTTTAATAAAGAGGCCGCCGAAGCGGCCTGGAAAGTAACGATAGATTTTTTTAACAATTAGAGATTTACGTACTCTTCACATTGTTTTTTGCTTCCACCCAGGGCGCGACCCAGTCTTCCTGCAGTGGCTTCAAGACAGGCCTGGTATAGCTCACCTTTATCGATTTCTGGGCGTTCAACACGAACAGGAGTTCCGTTTCGATCAACCCCTAAAAGATTTCGAGCGAGTAATTCGGGGATCCAGATTGGGTGCGGAGTAATTTTGTAATAACAGGTATAGTGTCCATAGACGGTGTTTCTAGGGAAAGTTTTTTCTCTAAAAATGAGTTCAACCAATTCTGTTTCACTGGCCTTAATTTCTTTGCAGTTTTCGCTGAAAGCGAATTTTTTAGTCCACTCAGGGATAGTCATAGGATTCTTGATGTACTTGAAGCCAGCATCCATAACCCACATGTTACCTTTCTCATTGATGACAGGAGCTACGTGGTACCACCAGGTCTTTCTAAGACTTAAATTAAGTTCACCCTCTGGTTTCTCATCCGAAGTGAAGAAGATGAAAATCTTACCAGTGTCTAAATTATGCTTTCTTTTGAAATCGTTGGCCCACATGTGTGCGCGGTTTGAGCAGATAGAACTATTGGTTTTAATGAAATCACGATCCATTCTAGTGAAAAGAGATTCCTTATTAAGACCTTTTTCTGAGATATCTGTAAGTTTCCAATCATAATCGAGTAGTTTTATCTCGGCAGCTGATGCCGTAAGGGCAAGCATGGCCACTAGAGTAAGAATAAAATACTTCATGTTGAGATCCTCCACGTAATTTTTACAGGGTTGTACGAACTAAGACTCACTTTGTCTACGCTAGAAAATGACTTTAACGTTTAAGTGCTATCTTGCTGTTATTAGGGGGTTAAATCTCGCTAGAAAGGATTCTGTTAAAGCAATCTTACAAGGAAAAGTTTGGGGAAGAAGGGTCAGATTGATACTAATTTCAGAAAAATTAATGTTGACTCAAATTTAACTTTTAGAACTGTTACGAAATAGATTAAAGGTTGAAGAACATTAATCCATCACAGGGGCCGGTTTTCAATGAAAAAGTTTCTTGTCCTTCTACTCGTCTGCTCGCAAGCTTTCGCACAATCAACAACCGAGGTAAATACCTCTCAAGCTGATGCTTCTTCCTCTCTTTGGAAGAGCTTCAAAGAAAGAACCCGTATCAGTTATTTCAGTGAGACCTTGGGTCCTTCAATTCAAAAGCTTGATGACAATGAAAGAAATGATGATGGTACGATCGCCGATGATCCAACGACAATGTATCACTCTTTCAACATGAGATTTAAATTGAATTCCTGGTTTGATCTCTACATGAGCCCGAGATTCAGTACGGTTTTTGGGAACCGTGATGATCTACCGGACTACTGGGATAAACAGGCCCTCCGGATGGATGACTGGCAGTTCGGATTTTATGCTAACTTTGTAAAAACCCAAAACTTCCAATACCGTCAAAGAATTACTCACCGAGCTCCTTTCAGTAAAAAATCTAAAAACGAAAACATTGAATCCCAAATTGAATGGCAGCATGATCTCACTTACAGCGTAAATCCAGCATTTAGAATCATTCATTGGAATAACTACCGCTACTACGCTTACAATTCTCAATCAACAACTGAAAGATACAGAATCAATTTCACATCACTTTTCAATTACACTCTTACCGATAAGTGGTTAGTGCAGTTTATGCATGAACTTGATCTTCAGCATAGAAATCGTAAGGATAAAGACCATCCAAAGCATCGTGACTTTAACCACATGAAACCTTATCATCACTACTATTCTTTCGGGGTAGGTTACTCGCCAATTAAGCAGTTAACTTTCATCCCGTTTTTACGTATGACGGATGGCCTGGCCCTTCGTAATGAGACGACCATTGTGGGTCTTACGATTTTAGGAAGTGTTTTATAATTTAGATTAATTCCAAGGGGTTAGGGTACTAAAGCCTTTTTGTCGGAAATCCGATAAGAGAGCATGAAAAACCTAACCCCTTTTTTAAGTGGAATTCTCCTTCTTACTGCTTGCACCCATGGGGGACGGCATCTTGCCAGCTCTCCTCTTACTCCCCCTCATTTAGATAATCTGCTGGCCGCAAGCGAGGTCATTTTAAGAGATGTCGAGGACGCGCGTTTCCCACAATACTGTGTCGACTATCTAAAAGAATTGGAAACCAATATCGATTCTATGAGCGCCACTGGTGGCGTAGGGCAGGATTTAAAACAAAATGCGGATGCTTTATTTAAGGCCTCTTGGGAAATTCGCAATCGACTTCATAAAAGGCTCTCAGAGTTTGATAAAGAGTGTGCTCATCAATTGGTAGCGAGCTTCAGGCAATTTCGTTTTTTAGAGGATTATTTCCTAGAGATAAGCCGGAACGTGGAAGATAAAATTCCTTCCGAAATTAAGTTCCAGGAGCAGCCTGTTCCCATGCTGGAGACGGATGTCCCTTATTATTCTTTTCTCTCTGTGCCCGACATAAAACTCGAGGCCGGTGATATTTTGGTTTCTAGAGGGATGAGTTTCATCTCGGGGATGATTGCACGACTCGGAGTGCGTCCCACTCATTTTAGTCATTTGATTATGGTGCACGAAGACTCGGAAAGTAAAAAGTTACAAACGATTGAGTCTTACATTGGAGTAGGTGTGGGTACCTATGACATGGATTACGCTTTAAAAAATGAGAATGTCAGGATCCTTTGGTTACGGCCGAAAGATAGGGAGATGGGGAAGAAAGCTTCCTTTAAAATGGCAGAACTTCTCAAACAGAAAAAACGAATTCGCTACGATTACTCAATGGACTTTGAAGACTTTGGCAGGATGTCTTGCAGTGAAGTGGTTAAGGCCGGCTATCACATGGTGAATTCCGAATTCAAGGTTCCTTATTATCCCAATGAGATCTTAGATAACTCAGATTTAGTGAGAAGACTAAAACTTGTTCATGGTGAAACTTTCGAACCAGGTGATATGGAAATTGATCCACGTTTTGAACTAATGGGGGAGTTCAGAGA
>JAEYUK010000109.1 GCA_023432655.1 Pseudomonadota bacterium
CGGCTTCACCATTAATCCGGTAAACCGGTTGAAGGTTTTCGATGTCAGTCAGGAGATTATTAATGAAGTGAAGATATCTTTCAGCTTCTTCAAACCGTCCCATACCGTTTAAGGCGGCTAGACTAAAGTAAGAATCCCGAAGCCAGCAGTAGCGGTAATCCCAGTTTCTTTTACTGCCCGGATATTCAGGAAGAGAAGTTGTACCGGAAGCAATGATCGCCCCCGTGTCTTCAAATTGATGAAGTTTAATCGTAATCGAAGAACGGATCATTTCTTTTTGAAAGATATTAGGAATAAAGGTGTCCTTCACCCAATTGCGCCAATACCTCACCGTCTTATAATAAAACTCTTCATAGGTTTCTTTAAGTGGGGCCTCAAAAGGATCTCCGCCGGATAAGACGAGATAAAGATCTTCCGTTAAAACGAAGAAGCGCTCTTCTCTTAAATAAACTTTTGAAGCATTGGTGGTAAGTCTCAGTGGATAATGAAGGCCTTTATAATTAATGTGATTGGAGCCTACACTCACCGTCGGCTCAGACTCTCCATAGTGACCACGAGGGTTACACACGACTTTAATTCTCGGCTGACCTTTTAAGCGTTTTATCTTTCGAAAAAATTGCAGTGGTTTATGGTAGCGGTCATAAATAGAAAAGCGAGGAGCGAAGTCCAGCACTTCGAAGTCTCCATCTTCACAGTAGAATGTGGTGGAGATAACCGCAGTGTTTTCAATATAACGCTGTTTTGTGTGAAAGGATTTTTCTGGTATGACTTTAAAGCATCCACCTTTCTCATCATCGAGCATTGAACCAAAAACAAAACTTGAATCCATGTATGGCCAGCATAACCAACTTAAATCACTCTCCGTACTCACGTATGCAAGATAGTGACAGTTGCCCACGATAGCGTAATTGTAACGATGCGCCTTATTCATGAGTAAATTTTATTCTATTATCGCTCTTACTTCAATGCCAGAAAGGACAATACAATGCCACGTTGCCTTCTTGTCAGTAATCGATTGCCTGTTGCGTTTAACTCAACATTCAGAAAATTCACTCCGAGTTCAGGTGGACTTGTCTCTGCCATCAAAGGACTTGATCCATCAAAAGTAGGATATGAATTTGAATGGATGGGAATTTTAACTGATGATATCGATCAAGATGAAATAGATCATCTCAAACAAAATCCACTGGGAAGTTTGCCGTGTCATCCGATTATTGTTCCGAAAAAAAGTTACGACGCTTACTACAATCTCTACTGCAATAATGTGCTGTGGCCTCTTTTTCACTATGAACGAAACATGGTTCGCCACTCTCAAGAAGGATGGAAGGCCTATGAAGAAGTGAATCTTCTGGTGGCCCAGGCCATTATAGAAGAGGCCAGAGATAATGACACCATCTGGATTCATGACTTTCAACTACTCTTAGTCCCTGGACTGATTAAAGATAAAAGGCCTGATCTTAAAGTTGGATTCTTTCTCCATATTCCTTTTCCGAGTTCAGAAATTTTTCGGGAACTTCCGCAAAGGAAAGAGATCCTCCACTCTCTTATTCAGTGTGATCAAATTGGCTTTCATGATCTGTCTTATTTAAATCACTTCCGGAGTTCCGTCGGAAGAATCATGGGAGAAGTCAATACTTCAGACAAATCCTGGGGCGTTTATCCCATCTCCATTGAAACTGAGCACTTCCTAAATCTCGCGAATCTTCCCGAAACGAATTAATGGATTGAGAAATATCGAAAGAGTAAAAAGAATCTTAAATGGATTCTAGGGGTGGACCGCCTGGATTATATAAAAGGACTCCCCTTAAAACTTCAGGCCTTCAGGGCGTTTCTTAAAAGATTCCCTGATGAGAGAGAGAAAGTTCAGTTAGTTCAAATCGTGATTGCTTCTCGCACGGAAGTCCCTCAGTATAAAAATCTCAAAAAAGAAATTGAACAACTGGTCTCAAGCATTAACGGAGAATTCGGTTCTCCCGCCTGGATGCCGGTGCAGTATATTTATCATTCAGTCTCTGAACCAGAACTCTCCGCTCTTTATCAGTTAAGTGATGTCTTAAACATCAGTTCCCGCCGTGACGGCATGAACCTTGTTTCCCTGGAGTATGTGATGTCTCAAAATGAGAGCACTCCAGGAGTGGTTCTCTTAAGTGAATTTGCAGGAGCTCACTCGACCTTAAGTTATGCTCTTTCCATTAATCCGTGGAATATCACAGACACTATTCTCAAGATGAAAGAGGCCCTTCATCACCCTGAAGTAAAACGTAAAAAAGAAATGAAAGCGATGAAAGAATTTCTCATCCGCTACACCTCTTCCGATTGGGCGAAGTTCATTCTGAATGATCTGGTCCATGACAATAAGAAAAAAGAAACGGTTAAACCGATGCCTCTTGATGGCCACTTTGAGTGGATGAAAGATTTAAAAGGTAAGAGAATCATTTTCTTCTGCGACCTCGATGGCACACTGGCCCCTATTGTTTCTCACCCCAAGGATGTGAAGATCAGTAATAGCACCATCGATCTCCTCCAATCCATTTCTGAAAAGAAGAACTGTGAATTTGTGGTGGTAAGTGGCCGGGATAAAGAATTCTTAGAAGAGCAGTTTTTAGATTATGATTTTAATTTCCCACTGGTGGCCTGTCATGGGGCCTACAACTACTCGCCGGCCGATTCTCAGTGGCATACCCGAATTCCCCAGGACTCGACTAAGTGGAAAGAAAAAGTGATGGAAGTTCTGGAACTCTATTCTCTCCGGACTCCAGAGAGCTTTATCGAAGATAAGGGACATGCCATTACCTGGCACTACCGGAATTCTCCCCGGGATTTTGCAGAATTTCTCGCGAATAAACTTTTCTTTGAACTTGAAGAGATCCTCGCCAATCAACCGGCCCAAGTGAGTCGCGGGAAAAAAGTGATTGAAGTAAAATCCATCCATGCCAATAAGGGCTTCTTTGTTCAGCAGTGGGTGCAAAGTAAAGCTCAACAACCGGACTTTGTCGTGGCCGTGGGAGATGATACCACCGATGAAGATATGTTCAGTGTGCTTCAGGAACGAAAGGACATAAGACCCATCTGTATCAAGATTGGAAATGAAGACACGGCCGCTCACTATCTCATTAAAGATCAGAAGAGTGTGAATCAGTTTCTTGAAAAATTTCTGGAAGCTTTAGGGGACGGAAAAATTAATGATGAAGATAGGCCCCATAAATCGAAAACATCTCCTCAGGTTTTGATTCATACTTAAGTTCAAGCCAGGGGTGATTTTCTTTAATGATGATTCGGGAATATTTTCCTCTGGCGACAATTTTCACCGGGCGTTTACGGGCCACTTCTTTTATTTGCTTTAACGTACGGTCAATGTGCTCAACGTGGCCGTAATCATAAATAAAATAAATGTCAGCCTCTGGTAACTCGAAGTTTGAATCAAAGAGATCCTGCTCTATCAGTTTACTGCGGGAAAAATCCAGTTCCCGGTAAACTCTATTCCCCTCATCCACCCGGGCCTTGACGTACTCAAAGCCTGTGAAAGAGTTTTTGATAAAGAGCCCACCCACGACCATTCCCATCCGGCCATAAGCGGCACCCAGATCAATAATATGTTGGTAAGGTTTAATTTTTAATAACTGTAAAATACGGAAGCACTCTGAGTAAGGAGTCTGGAGGGTTTGAAGTTCAAGTCCCACCCAAGTCTGAACACCTTCATGAAGAAGTGGGCCCCAAGTCTCATGACTTCCCTCGGCTTCAAAGCCTTTGGCCTCGGCCACCAGCATTTCCTCAATGTACTTAACCCGCACACCTAAAATTTCATCCACCAGCTGCGCGTGCTGGTATTTAAAAACCATATTCGATTTTGGGCACTGATAGAATTCAGGATAATAAGCGAGCTGCTTTCGGTCGTTTAAAGACAAATGAGAATTCACCAGACTTTGGAAGTCCAGAAGCGAGCGTAACTCCGTCCGTGGAAAAAACTCTAATTGCAGCACTCTTAATCCTTAAGGGTCTGGCGCAGGTTTATTTTATTTTAATTTTACTGGCGTATACCCAATTTCTTCTAGGAGAAAAATGACTCGGTCATCAGTTAAATTTTCGACTTCAACGGTCTTGGCCTTTAAGTCCACGTTCACTTTAACGTCAGGGTTACCTTTACTCAGTTCTGTTTTAATGGCCTTCTCACAATGGCCACAAGACATATCTTCTACTTTAAATGTGCTCATCACTACCTCTATTGCAATTCGGTCTTCCGGACTAAATTGTCGATAAAATCCCGAAGCCTTTGGACTCCCACAATCAGGGCCTCTTCTGCACTATATTGATTATAAACCATATCCACGTGTTTAAAAATCTTATGGGACTCTTTGTGGATAATATCAATCTCAGCGTTAAAATTATCTTTAACCTGGTTAATCGTTATCCGACCCATAAGGTAGGGATTATTTTCTAATTCAATATATTTTTCTACAGGAAACTCTTTCATAGGCCCTCATATGTGATCGCCAATCGTCCGAAAAGTCAACGTACAGGAGTCAGATATGTCCACATTGCAAGCGAAATTCCCCTCGTTGGGTCTCTTTTCCGATCTTGATTGGGAAGCTGTGAGTAGCGAATATGAGCGGGAATACAGCGAGCTTTCTTTTCCCGAATACCTGCAGCAAAAAGCTGTGGATGGAGACTGCCCACCTTACTTATTTGAACTGGCCTTTTATGAAATGGCCCATCAAGAGTTGGCGGGCAGCGAGACCCCAATAGCTTCCGAGACTCTGGCACTTAATCCCACCGCTCTTTTCCTTAATTTGGAATTTGACGTGGAAACGATGCTAGATGAAGCTCAAGAGGGTAACATTATCTTAATCGAAAAAGAACATGTTCTGACTCTCTTTATTGATCCCACGGGAGAGGTGTGCTCACTGGAACTCACTAAAGAAGATCTGATGCTCTTACAGAAACTCGAAGAGGGAGAAACCCCAACTGCTGAGGAATTAAAAAACTCTGAGCGGTTACTGGAATGGGGATTGATACTCGCTCCTTAAGCTAATTTCTTAATCTTCACGACTTCAAAGTTAAGAAGCCCCAGATTTTCTTCCTGAAAGCGGTGACCGAATTCAGTCTTCTCACCTACGGGGTAAAGGCGCCCTAAAGCTTCAAAGGATAAAGAGGAATCAATTTGAATCCCTTCCGTAGAACCCAGAATATAAGTTCCCCCGACTTCTAATTCTTCCCATAAATGGGCCCGGATTGTAGATTCGTTAAAAACTAAGACCTGCTTTAGGCCCGTGGAGCTCACATCAATAG
>JAEYUK010000364.1 GCA_023432655.1 Pseudomonadota bacterium
GCGTACTTCATCAAGCTTTGTTATTTTTTCCTCGTAGCCTCTTTGGGTATTACGTTTTTCTGCGGTAACAAGTGCGGTGATTTTCCCACTCACAAATTTTGAAAGGTCTTCCACGATATGATTCAAATCGTCGACCTGCTCATTAAGACCAAAGGCCAAGGTTTGAGCATTTTGAGCAGAAGCCGAGTTCTGCTGTGTCACGAGATCCAGTTCACTCATCGCCTTATTAATTTCATGCACTCCAGTTGCCTGCTCTTTTGAAGCTGAGGATATTTCTTTAACCAGATCATTCACAGAACTCACGTTAAGAAGAATATCATCCAGGGCCTTCGCGCATTGCTCAGCATTTGATGTACCAACTTCAATTTTATTTTTATTCTGGATTATCAGTGCACTCATCATTTTTTTTGTGCCATCAATAATGTCAGAGACGCGTTTTACTGATTCTGTCAGCATGACCGAAATCTCTTTAGAAGCAGTCCCCGACATAGCTGCAAGGTTCCCCACCTCTTCTGCTACAACAGAAAAGCCTTTCCCATGTTCTCCGGCTCGGGCCGCTTCCACTGAAGCGTTAAAAGAAAGTAGTTTTGTCTGAAAAACAATTTCATTTATCACTTTTGTCTTCTCTTCGATGTTTTGAATCACTTTAATGATCTCAGAAATCTCCATGTTGGATTTCTCTATTTGCAAAGCGATCTCATCATTACCTTTGGCAATATCGTTGATCGAATTTATCATCACCCCGACCTTATCCTTACCTACCCTGGCGACCGTTGTTGCCTTATCAGATGATTTCGCCGCATCCAAAGAGTTATCAGAATTCCTCGACACCATAGAAGAAATCTCATCCACTGATGCCACTGTCTCCTGAAGACCTGCCGCTTGCTGATTGGTTGAAGCGGAAAGACTTGAAGATATTTTCGACACATCTTCAGCTTCGGAAAAGATAACTTTTGAGCACTTATTCAAGGCCAACATCGATTGGTTAAGGGCCTTAGAAATGGAAGAAGCAAAAATCCAACCAACAATCAAAGATGCGATCACACCGATGAAGGCGAGAATAATGGAAAGTGAATTCGTCACCTCAGCTGATTCATTTGCAGAATCAGTGCTTGAAACAGCTATCTTTCTCTGGGCTTCAATCATGGCTATCGCTGAATCTTCAAAAACTTTGGAAATACTTGGGCACTTGTAGGTCACTAATTCGGCGATCTTATTGAGAGATTCTTCATCACCTTTCTTGTAAAGGACAAGTAACTCATTTCCAAAATTCGCAAATTCCTGCCAAGCCTTATCTACCTCTGCAAACATTCTTTTTTCTTCATCAGTTGTTATGAGCCGGGATACTTCCTGCCGCGATTTCTCAAAATGTTCGACAGCAATATTCGCCTCATCGAGGATATTCGTATCATGTTTAAAATTTCCTCTTATCGGGAGCGAGCGAAACTGAATCCTCACCTCACGAAAATTAAAGAGCAGTGAACCGAGTTCCCGGGTTAAAGGCAAACTCTTGTCCGAAATGGATTGATACAGTTGAGAGGTCTGACTGCTCTTATATATGATGATCCCAGAAATAACTGGTCCAATGAAAGAGGTGAAAAAGGCCAGTAACAAGATCTTCTGTTTTAAGCTTAGGTTTTTCATAGAATAGGCTCTCTTGATAATATTTCCCTTCATCGTCTTAAGATTAGGGCATAATACTTATCGACATTTTGTTAACCCCTTCTTAACATGATGAATCAGATTAAATTTCAATAAATAATTTTAGGTACTTAATTATTAAACCTTAAGGTTCATCCTCTAGGATTCTTTTGAGTTTCGCTTATGATTAAATCTGATAATTGCCAATAGTTTCATTATTAACTAGGATGCGCCCACCAAGATCTATAAGGTGAAGCCTGGTTAGAATCCAGCACTGTCCCGCAACGGTAATTCGAAATAACGATAAGTCCGACCCCTTAGAAGATTTCACATTTACCCGCGGAGGAACCATGACCCATCAACTTGATCAAAGTATTATTGATCGCATCAGTAAATCTCAGACGAAAGTCTTCAAAGCTGTTTTCCCAGGAGAGACCAATCACTATGATACGCTCTTTGGTGGGGTAGCTCTCTTATGGATGGACGAAGTAGCCTTTATAGCAGCGACTCGTTTCACGCGTAAAAAAGTGGTCACAGTGAGTAGTGATAAGGTTAATTTTAAAACTCCAATTCCTAGTGGGAGTCTGGTGGAACTAGACGCAAAGGTTATCCGTGTCGGTAATACAAGTCTTGATGTGTCCGTGGATGTGTATCGGGAAGATATGTATACCGATGAGAGAGTTTTAGCTCTCCATGGAAAATTCACCTTCGTGACTCAAAATAAAGTATCAGTCATTTAATTCGGAGAACATATGCTTAAAGTTACTATCCTTCTCATGCTCTTAAGTTCTTTCACCTATGCTGCAAAAATCGACTTCGTAGGCCCGTGCTCTCAGAAGCCACTCCTGTCTGTCGAGGCTCCGGATAAATTCGAAACAGTGGGAGATCTCACCATACACTACTTAAATAAGAATAGAGTTTCCTATCTAGGGACTGAACGCGGAATTAATTCGATGTTCAATACCCCTATTGGAGATGAAGCCCTGGAAATTGTCTCTGATACCCAAATGAGAAGTTACGGATGGTGTTTTAGAGTTAATGGTAAGTTTGTTGATCGTTACGCAGATGAAGTTTATCTCATGGACGGAGACCATATTGAATGGATCTTCTCTTATGCCTGGTATGACCGGGAATGGAAATCCATGTGCAATCCTGCACACATAATTAAACCTAAGCAAATATGCAAAAATTAATTTTTTATTTGATAGATTCTCGAACTTTCTCCCCAAGGATGATGTCCTTGGGCGAGATAAGAAAATCCTAATTTTTCATAATATCCGATTAGGTCTGTGCATAGGTAAGAAAACTCGAACCCTGATCTCTTTGCGTCTTCTTTAGCTTTATCAATAAGGATAGCGCCGTAGTTATTTCCCCGAAATTTCTCTTCGATGAACAAAGCGCAAATCCAAGGATAAAGATCCATGCGACTAATAAAGTCATTGGTGATTAGACCGGCACATCCAATAATTTCTTCATCCTTTTCGAGTAGATACCACTGAGGAAGAGGATTATTGGATGTGATTGAGTTTTCAATACAGTCACTATAGATAATCGGATTTATTTTGGGCCAAGATTTTTGAAAGTACTTAATGGCCAGGGCTTTATGATCAGGGTTTTCCCGAACCGAAATAGTTCGCATTATATTCCCAAGATTTAGGCTTTTTTAACGACTGAACACTTAAGATACATTGATCCAATACCATCTATCTTGCAGGAAATATCGTGACCGTTAACTGGCTCATCTAATAAACGGATATTCTTCACCTTAGTGCCAGATTTAATTGTGCTACCACCGGCCTTAAGATCCTTAATCACAGTAACGGAATCACCATTTTGCAGTTGAACACCATTAGCATCTAAGAACTGAGCAGCAGTCTCTTCTTGCTCCTCAACAGTTTCTCCTAGGGTCCACTCATGAAAACACTCAGGACAAACCCACTGCAAACCATCCTGGTAACCATAAGGTGATTCACATTTTGGACATGTTTGATTTTCGTCTGACATACTAACCCCTTCTCGAATTATTTCACTAACTTTAAAGCACTTTTACATTTCGGCGAAAGCTTCTCTGCATTTTTCATCAGACACTCCTTCAACGGTTTCATTTCAGTATAACTCTCACAACCTGTTATTTTGGACTTATCATCTTTGCAAGCTTTCATCGCTTGTTTGGCGAAGCTTTGTATTGCTTCTGGAAATTGAGCAAAAGCGGGAAGAGAAATGAGTACTGTAAGGACTAAATATTTCATCATCGATCCATTGTAAAAAAGAAAATACCTTAATGCAAAAAAACACATTGAATAGACAATTCCGTAGGAATTAATGCATCCTTATTATGAATAAAATTTAATACACATTTGAAAGGCACCATATTGAAACATCTTGAAGTTTTTTTAACAGCACTTCGTCTTGGTCTCACTTCCTTTGGTGGACCAATTGCCCATTTAAGCTATTTTCATGATGAGTATGTTAAAAAGAAAAAATGGATTTCAGAGCACGCTTACGCCGATCTCGTGGCCCTTTGCCAGTTTCTCCCCGGCCCTGCCAGTAGCCAGGTGGGTATGGCGATCGGACTCTCGCGTGCAGGTATACTCGGGGCCATTCTCTCCTGGATTGGGTTTACTCTCCCATCGGCCATTATTCTTATCCTGTTTGGTCTGGGGATGGCCAAAATAGATGCAGGAGCACATCAACATTGGTTACATGGACTGAAAGTCGTAGCTGTTGCCGTAGTGGCACAAGCAGTACTTGGCATGGCAAAAAAACTCTGTCCCGATAAAGAGCGCGCGACTATTGCGGTCATTTCAAGTGTCATCGTTCTCTTAGCTAACTCTGCTGTCGTTCTAATCTTAGTTCTCATTGCTGCTGGGTTATTTGGTGCTTATTTTCTTAAAACATCAAATGAACTTCCCCATGAACCTTTGCATAAAGGTCGCAAAAGAATCGGTTCGATTTTCTTACTTCTTTTTGTGGGATTTTTATTTGTTCTACCTATGCTTAGACCATTAGGTGAAGAACTTAAACTCTTCGATAGTTTTTACCGTTCAGGGGCTTTAGTCTTTGGTGGCGGTCACGTGGTTCTTCCCCTACTACAAGCAGAGGTGGTTCCGAACGGTTGGGTATCAAACGATCTCTTCATGGCAGGCTACGGTATTGCAAACGCGATTCCAGGACCGCTCTTTGCTTTCAGTGCTTACCTAGGTGCCGTCTCCACGACTTCGACTACTGGCTGGACCGGTGCTCTTCTCTGTTTAGTCGCTATGTTCTTACCATCCTTCCTGTTGGTGGTTGGAGCCTTACCCTTTTGGGAGAAAATGCGAAGCCTACCAAAGATTCGCCAATCCATGTTGGGACTTAATGCGGCCGTAGTGGGAATACTTCTCGCTGCTCTTTATAATCCCGTTTGGACCAGTGCTATTTTCTCCTCGAGGGATTTTGCCTTGGCAGCCGTCGGATTTCTTTTACTTGAAATGTGGAAAATACCTTCTTGGGCGGTGGTCTTACTTACAGTTGGTGTGAGTTTTGTTCTTTATTAAACTTATTGCTCTGAACACTTCGTGTTCTTAGGAAGACAACTCGAGATGATGGTCTTATCACGGCATCTCGCGACTGCTTCATTTCGAGCTTCATCCAATGTTTTTCCGATGGCATATACGCGCTGACCATTGGAAGCCACAATACTGCAACGAAAGGTTCTTACAACATTTCCCTTCTTATCTATCATCCTGGTGTCAGAACTTTTGTTTTTATCATTGGGATGAATAGCTTTAACTCCGGCACAACTCGCCAGGAACGAGATTAAGCATAAAAGATGAGTCGTTATTAAAAATTGGTTTTTCAAGATACACTTCCTTTAATATTAGGTTATCAGCGCGAGCGGAGTACCACGGATGTCACCTACGATAGAAATCGTCCGCTCATCAGCAAGAATTTTGCGAGCTTCATCCAAAGGACTAGCGCCGTGATGTTTAAGATCTCGTAGTAAAATGAAGGCCCTCCCTTCCGGCTTCAAAGCATTGCGGATGGCTTCGATTAGATTTTTAAAATCGGAATCGATGAAAAAGCGGCAACGATTTTTAAACTCCGAAGGTGAAAGTATACCTTGATTGACTCTGAAGTAGGGAGGATTACTCAGGATTACATCGTAATGGGCCCGATATACTTCTGATTTTAATATCTCATAATTCTTATTCAAAAAGTTTACAGTTGGTAAATCCGGACCAAAGCGCTGACAGTTTTCCTCAAAATATTTTTGATAGATATTCTGTACTTCTAAAAAATCAAATTGCGAAGGCAGCGCTCGTTTAGCGGTTTTACAATGATAAAGAAAATCCAATCCGACAATGCCGCAGCCGGAACATAAGTCTAATCCTCTCGCATCCTGCAGATCAACTGGGTAGAATTCAAATACCTGACGTGCGAGAAAAACTGAATCGTGTGAGAAATGATACTCTGCCGGCTGTACATAATTAAAAGTAAAGTAGGGATTCTTTGAATTCATTTTAATTTTTGTCTTTCTATATTTGATCCCATCACGCAAATAGCCACAAGGCTTGCAATGAATCAGATTCATTCAGTATAATCGAGAAAAGTCGTAAGTTCTCACGATTCCAAACTTGCTAAGATACATCTGGAATTCTTCTTGAGTCTTTATTTCAAAATTTTCCCTCTCATTATTCTTAATTCGGCTAAAAATTCTTCCGCTAATAAACTCGATGAGATCATTCTCTTTTCTTGAAACAATCAACTCTTTAACAAACTTCGAATCTGGATGAGTATTGGTATAATAGTTGGCCAGAGTAAAGTCGGATTCTTGATAGTGGCCATCATCAAAAGTATAAAGGTTGATAACGGAGTCACCTTTCAGGAATTGAAGATAGTATAGACCATCTTTAATGATGACTTGATGACCAGTGGTTTGTTCCACACCTAAAGGTAAGGCCTGAGGAGGAACGTCCCGACCGAAGCCCACATCCGCAAGAAATTTATCTCCTCCAATTGTGACCAATGTTGTTCGATGAGTGCGAGGAACATCCCCGGTTTTATCATAAATAACTCGAGCAGATTTGGGCTCAACTTCAAATCCTAAGCTTTTCAGAAGATAAAAGAGAACTTTATTATTTTCAAAACAATATCCACCTTCCTGGCGCAGAATAACTTTTTCAAAAAGTGGTCCCAGTTCCAGGTTGAGGATCTCTCCAGGGTTAAAAAAAACCGCAAGATTATTAAAGCTTATGATTTTTTGATGGGACGCGAGGATCTCATTTAAAAAGGCCAAGGAGGGCTTCCGGGGCTTCAGGCATAGTTTGCTAAGATATAATTCCGTGTTCATGTTCAAAGAATATTCCTTTATTTCCCAATATCTCGAATAACAAATACCGGAGCGAATCCACCGCCACTAGTTCTAAAGTTAGTGGTTTGTCCCATATATATTCGTGAGGCCAGAAGAAGAACTTCGCCGTTATAGGTGTAGGCCCGAAGATCATGTTTTAGTTCTATTTCCTTCCCTTCATTTTCGATCAATCGAACTCCAGGCGGGATCAACTTCTGAGCAACATAAGAAGATTTTTTTATCTCCTCCCAAACTTTATGAGTGATTTTGTCTCCCCTGTAAGCCGCTTTACTCCCGTAGCCTTTAGTCGGTTTAAAAAAATAATCTTTCCTCTGGGTCCAGAGACCTGGTTGGTTATTAAATGTGACCTTTAAGGTGCGAGGGATGGTACTCAGTAGTACTTTTCTTGCCGATGGCCCTATTCCCAGGGAGCTCAGCTCCTCTTCAGAGGTGAGTATTTCGAGATTTTCTTTATCCGCAAAAAGGGCATGGTGATGAGGATTAGGAGTGACAACTACCTGACCCGCTAAATAAGCAGCTTTCACCGCTTCATATTTCTCAGACTCGAAATAAAAATCAGTCGCTCTATTATAAATTAAGTCTATTTTCTTATCTTGAAACCAAAGTCCATCGGCCCTTGATTCGATAAGAGACGGATCAACGATAAAGGCATCAAGTCCTTTTCGTTTAAATAAATGTTCGAATAATTTGAATTCTGGAAATAAATACTGAGCACCTGGATTTTCATCCATGATGGCCAAAACTTTTAGTTCCTGACCTTTTTTTTGTCTTTGCCATTCCTGTTCAAATATTTCAAAAAACTTATCCTCTAATCCTGCCAGATCAACAGGAGGTCGAGCTTCTTCACAGCAGCTCAATTGAGCTTTGGCCAAAAGAAGATTGAGAAAAGCTCCCCCAGCATTGGTGTTCACTTCAATAAGTTTAGGTCCTTCTTCAGATAGATGGAAGTCATACCCCATGAACACACCATGAGGTCCAAAATCCCTGGAAGCAATAGGATTATTTCTACTCAAAGCTTTTTGTTGAAAGGATGAATTTGAAACGACATCCTCAATGGACAGGATTGTATCCTTAATCACATCCAATTCATCCGAAGAAATAAAAATAGCTGTACTGGAAAACAAATGGGGTCTTTCTGAAAATAGGATTTCGAGTTCAGGTATATCTTGTAAGTGATCAAGGAAGATTTTCTGGTCTAAGGTTTTGCAAAGACAGCTATTATTTAAATTTCGGGCTATCGTGGTATTTGAATTCATGAACTTATATTAGAATATATTTGATCCTTTGCCATTTAGTCTTTTAGGATGAATATGAGAAAGAAATTCCTTGAAACAGATCGCATTTATCTGACTGAAATATTAGAGGAAGACACTGCTCTTCTCTTAGATCTTGATAGCGATCCAGATGTGATGAAGCATCTAACTGCTGGGAAACCTTCGACAGTGAAAGAAATTCAAGCGACTATGGAACGGATTCTACAGGTTATTAATAAGTATCAATACAAGTTTGGATTTTGGTTAGCGTATGAAAAAGCCACTAATGAGTTTATAGGTTGGTTTCTTTTTAGACCTGGTAAGAAAACCCCTGACGACGTTAATACTATTGAACTCGGCTATAGACTTAAAAAGAAATTTTGGGGCAAGGGTTATGCCACGGAGGTTTCAAGGGAATTTCTTTCATTAGGTTTCCGGGACTATCAGGTCAGCACAATATTTGCGATTACCATGAAGGCTAACCTGGCCTCCCAAAATGTCATGAAAAAGCTAGGTATGAAATGGGTCGAGGATTACATTGAAGAGGATTTTCCAGGAGAGGATAAGTCGGCGGTCAGGTTTGAAATTAAAAGGGATCAGTTTCAGAAAATGGTCAGGTAGCTTTTATCCATTTCATTAAAATTTCCTTCTCACCGGTGTGAGTATCAATATTTTCGTTTACTTCCTGAAAGCCACAATTGAGGTAAAACCTAACGGAATTAGTATTTTTTGCGTATACCGAAAGATGAAGTTCATCTCTTCTGGTCTTGGCTTCCTTGATGAGTTCCTGGCCGATTCCTTTCCCCTGGCTTTTGGGATTAACAAAGATAGCGGCCAGTGAATTTCCATAAAGAGAAATAAAACCTAAAACTTTACCCTCTTCTTCAAAGATATAAGTCTCAGAGGCCGGTAGATAGATATTTTTCATATCTTCTACCTTTGCCTTCCAAAATTCATCCGAGATGAAGTCATGCGAAATAAGAGATGCGTTTAGCCAAATATCTAAGACATCTGGCATGTCACTTTCTTGAAACGGTCTAATCATCGAAACTAGCTCTTTTGAGGGGCTCCCCGCAATTGTCTTATCGCCTGGTATAAAATTACAATGAGAGTAAATACCAAAATTGGTCCAACAATATACAAAAGTCCTTTCTGGTAAGTATCAAAGGCCGCATGATTAGTGGTATTGAGAATAAGGAAAATTGTGTAAAGAATATACACGGTAAAAAAGAGTGCTCCTTCCCAACGTCGGATTTGAAAACCTACGAAGAAAATTGGGAGGCAAGCAAGTGCCGTTCCAATCATTAAAGGAATATCAAAAATCAATAGCTCAGAAGATACTTGAAGTCCTGAGGGAGTCACGATTGAACTAACTCCTAGAATGAGGAGAACATTAAAGATATTACTTCCTACGACATTTCCGATCGCAATATCTCTTTCACCTTTATAAGTGGCTATCAAAGATGTGGCCACCTCAGGAAGAGAAGTCCCAATCGCCACAATCGTAAGCCCTATGACAGTATCAGAAACACCTGCGGCTACTGCAATGTTAGTTGCCCCGGTAACAAACCAATCTCCGCCCAGGACAAGACACCCTAATCCAGCAATAATAAAAAAGATGTTTAAGAATATGACCTTAGCATTGAGTGGTACAAATTCGACTACTTCAGACTCTCTTTCTCTCAGTGTTTTTTTTCGGCTTTGGTAAATGAGAAACCAAGTGTAAGAGATCAGTCCCGCAAATAGGATTCCTCCCTCCAAATTACTTATGACTCCATTTTGTGAAAAAAGGACTAATAAAATCGACGCGCCAATCATGATTGGAACATCTAAACGCACCAGCTGTGAAGAAACGACTAACGGCGAGATGAGAGCACAAATTCCCAGTATAAAAAGGACGTTGAAATTATTACTGCCGACGACGTTTGCTACCGCCAGACTGGCGCGTCCATCAAAACTTGCTTTAAGACTTACTACTAACTCAGGCGCGCTGGTTCCGAAGGCCACAATGGTTAATCCAATAACCAAAGCCGATACTCCCAGAGCGGAAGCTATTTTAGAAGCTCCTCGAACCAGGAGGTCTCCTCCAACAACTAATAAAAACAATCCACCAATTAATAAACCTAAAGTCAGTAGTGTCATAAAATCTCAATACCTCAATGATTGTGAAGACAAATAATATTACCGTCAGGATCCTTAAACCAGGCAACTTTCATGTCTTTCATAACATGAATGTCACCCTCCAGTTTGGACCCTGGCATTTCATAATGTTCAAACTCAACACCTTTATCCCGCAAGTTTCTCACTTCTTCTTCAATTTTGTCACCTACTCCCCACGTCATGGAAGTCGCTTTATTAGTACCGGCGAAGTCGCTCTTATAGATTTCAATCTCCCCGTTCCCGGCCTTAAAATGGAGAACTTCTTCGTCACCTTCCAGGGGTTTAAGTCCCAGCGTTTTTTCATAAAACTTTTTGGCCACTTGAATGTCTTTTACACCGATCGTTGGGGTAACCTTAGCTTCGCTTAACATAAGAGCTCCTTTGTTTTTAGTATTCCTACGAATATAACGATCACTCTCCAGACCCGTCTAAGCCAAGTGTGTAAGTTAACTGATAAAATTGCTGATTCTGGATTCAAAAGATTGCCCTAATTTTAGGGGGCGCTATTGAAGCTTCCTCTCAGACAAGTAAAAATTGCATAGGAAAAAACCGTAGGAGTTTTTATGTTTAAAACTTACCAAGAGCAATTTGAAAAACTTCTCAGTGCTGTCAGGGAAAACTGGCCCGACATCAGTTATGAGGATTTCACCAAGACGAATGCTGATATTCAACAAGTTATCAATCTCGTTTCCGAACAAAAGGGCCTCGCTCCTGAAGAGGTTTTAAAGAAACTACGTGTTTCTATTAAGAACGAAGAGTCCGAACCCATCATTGGAAGTCCTTCCTGACGAAATCTTAATATTGATCCTGCATTAAATTATGATACAAGCCCCCTACAATTCACCCACCCAGGAGGCTTTATGAAACTCTTCCTTGTTCTCGCGGCACTCTTCACATTCAATAGCTTTGCTTGCTCTACTTACGAAGCGCAGTTTTCAAGTACAGTAAAAGAAGTCATTCAAAATGATGATTATTCTTGTCTCGTTAAACTAGACATGAATCTTTCACAGAATGGCCAGAGCTGGAACCCACATATGATGTGCCCGCTCGATATTGAGGTTGTTTTGGATCAGTATATCAGTGTAAGACACTGCGGGTTTGAGGTCGGAGATTCGATATCTGGCTATATCGTTCAGACCTCTAATGGATTGGAATTAGATTAATAATATCGGGTCATCCTCATAATATACCTGAGGATGACCCAGGAAATTTTAGTCGCGTTTACTTTTTAAGAGCTCGCCAGTTTTTGCATTAATCACGTATTCGTACTTCTGGTTATTTTCATAACCTTCAAATTCATATTCCCATTCACGCATAAAATCCTTATCCAGCGACCACTCACCTTCTGCTTTTTTTCCGGCCTTTTCCAATGCGGCTACAGCATCTTTAAGAGACAATAATCCGTTTCCTGGTACAAAGGTATCCTTTGAGGCCATATCGCCGGATGCTTCATCTAAAGTTTCGTCCCGGTTAAATTCAATTTCCATGATCGTACCTGCTGCCGTCTTCACTGTAACTTCATCCCGGTCTACCCGTTCAACTGTTCCGCCTGGAACAACTTTCAGCGCAGATTTTCCAAAATCAGCTTTTGCGTAAAGACTAAATGAACTAAGTGCCAGTAGAGAAATCAATAAAGTTTTTTTCATACACTCTCCATGTTTAGATCAGTGAAAGCATTTTAGCTTTTTGGATCCTCTCCATCATGGTCCTTTGCAGAATTTATTGGTCCGTTCCCTGCTTATCAGTAGGAAGTCAATTTAACGGAGGACATTATGAAAAGATCTGCAAATGCCTATTGGGAAGGTGGAATCAAAGAGGGAAAAGGAAGAATCAGTTCCGAGAGCGGAGTGCTGAAGGATGTACCCTACTCTTTTGCCAAGAGATTTGGTGAAGAGCGAGGCACGAATCCGGAGGAACTTATCGGGGCTGCTCACTCGGGATGCTTTGCAATGGCATTTTCCGGAGAGCTGGAAAAATTAAAACTGAAAGCAGAATCCATCCAGGTTAAAGCGGAAGTAACCATCAATAAAGAAGGAGAAGGGTTTAGTATTTCCGATGTGCATTTAGATGTTAAGGCCCAGGTTCCTGGAGCCACCCATGACCAAGTTCAACAGGCGGCCAATTCGGCCAAGGAAAATTGCCCTGTTTCAAAAGTTTTAAACGCCGACATCACCATGGACCTCCAATTCCAAGAGAATACCTATCAACCTACCATGTAGCTGATTCGAATAATCGGGCACTTTAGTTAGTCGCTATAAGTGCCCGATTATTCATTTCATCTCTGGGTATTTTTTTCCACTGATCCTGCCTTCCAAAACTTACCTAAGCTGTTGAAAAGAAAAATCAAAAAGTGCCGATAAGTCCTAAAAGACTCGTTCCATGAGGGAGCGATAAAACGTTTTAAAAATATGAAAGTACTTTTAATTTTTCTAACATTAATGGCATTTCTCTCTGGATGTAATGAAAGTACATCGGTGAATTCTACTGCCAAAAACAACACCACCGTAGGAACTCCTCCGGTGAATCAAAGTGTTCCTTCTGCCTTCAATATTCTTGAATATTCTTTTGCCGATAGCACTGCTCTTATCAAATGGAGTGCCAGCGCCAATGCAAACTATTACGAAGTAAGATACCGAGTGGGAAATGTTGGTAGTTATGCGACTATACCGACAATTGGAAATTCCTACATGCTGACTGGTTTAAACAATGGTCAGTCGTACACGGTTTATATCGTTGCTCGTAATAATTTTGGAACTTCTCAAACGGCTTCTATTAATTTAACACCTCAATCAGGTGTTAACAGCGCTCCAGTTGCCAAGAATATTTTGATTACCCTTACTGAGGATTCGGAAAGGATCATCTCTCTTAGCTATACAGATGCCAATGGTGATCAGGCGACAACTTGTTCTCTTTCAAATTTAGTTAACGTTTCTATGACAAGCGCCTGCGCTTGTGCGAGCGGAATTTGTGAAGTTAAAGTAAAACCACTACCAAACTTTAATGGTTCAGCTGGTTTTAAATATACTGTTTCAAATGACCTCACTTCAAACCTCGCCAGTGCGACACTTTCTGTTCTGCCAGTGGATGATGCTCCTGTTGCCTACAATATTAATCCGACAAACCTCACTCTCGGTGTTGAAAGTATTATTTCTTTACCATACTCCGATACAGAAGGTGATCTGGCCACTCAGTGCTATATTTCCAATTTCGTGAATGGATCGGTGACACGAGCATGTACCTGAAGCGCAGGAATTTG
>JAEYUK010000044.1 GCA_023432655.1 Pseudomonadota bacterium
CGTTGATGCCGGAATTCATGGCATAGTTGTCAGAAATTCAAACCCGGGAAGTTTTCCCCACTTTAAAACCCTTATGGATTTTGCCCAATCACTTAAAAAGTAACGAATAACTTTTAAGCTCTACCGGACGAAGATGAAACTGGTGACAAAAGTAATGAATGAGCTTATCGCATTCTGAAAAATTTGTACCTAGGAATGAAAGATATTCCTGATAACGGGTTTGGTACCCCTTCTTAATTCTCAAAAGGAATCCTTTCTCATTCTCCCCTCCAGTACATTGGAAGCAGGAGAACTGTCCCAGGTCTGGGATGAAAACGACAGCCTGACTTTCCAGAAGCTCTGTCTGGCAATAAGAGCAATTATCAGTGTCTGGCATAATCCCCAGATGAAATAAAAGCTTAACCATAAAGAGAGTCAGATGCTGAGAAGCTTCGAATTGTTTTTTCACCAGTGAATCTTCAATGTAAAAAAGGGCGTTACTCACAACCGAAAAAATACCTTCGTGATCCCGGTTCTCGTATTCGCTGGTTCCCTGTTGAAAAGGAATTCCGAATTTTTGAATTAATTCAAAATATAAGCAGATCAGATAAAAGGCTTTGATGTCATGACGAATAGAAGTTGGCTCCCAGATTCTTTGATATTCGGCTGCAATCATGAGGTCTGAAATATCCATCTTAAGCCGCTGGTCTTTGATCATGATTTTCATCATGTGACCAAGTTCGAATGAATTTGGTTTATGTTTTTTTCCACCACCCTGGCCGCCATAAACATAGAAACTTCCAATCAGACCATTCCGAAGCAAAAGCTTCACGATCAGATCGCGCTCCTTATAGGGTAAACGATGGATAACTAAACCTTCAAAAACCATGCCTCATTCTAACTTAACCAAAGTCAAATTTCCCTGGAAAAAGAGAACGCTCCGAAAGTTTTTGTCTAAGAGTGAGGAGAAACAGAATAAAGATATTTTTTATTCTCGAGTATTTAAGATTATAGGGCCTTTCCAGGGCGTAAACCTCATATTTTTCACCTCTTCGCCCACCTCGGGCAACCATCTGAATCCAAAAATCCATATTCTTAAGTGGGTATGTGAAGAATATTTTTTGAATGCTTGGAAGGTTGACTCCATGACTTAAAACAGTCGTGCTGATAATAAAATCAGGAGAAGGATTATCTTTTAGCTTTTTCGCCATTTCACTGGCTTCACCTCCAACACAAGAAATGCATTGATAGCCTAAACTACTTAGTTCTTTTTCCAGTTGAAAAACTTCGTTGCGGTATTCACAAAAAATAAGTTTTACCGATTCTTTCTTTTTTGAGCATCTGATTTCTTGCAAGATCCATTCTCTACTAAAAGCTTTAACATATCTTGAAGGCAAAAATTTTAAGCTTTGATTTCCTCGATCCAGCCAAATCACTTCGTCAAAATGAAGAGAAAAATTTTTCATTTCATCACGCATGTCCGGTGAAAGTGTCGCTGTTAAAAGGATAACTAAATCTGCATGAAGAGAGATCTCAAAGAAAGCTTCCCACATCACTGGTCTAAAAGTATCTCCCCAATAGAAAAACAAATGAAATTCATCAATGATCACCACTTCCCTTCTGGTCTTTTTTACCATCCATTCTTCAGGTGTCATGAAATCAGTTGAACTGCCATTTTTTTCTATACATTCATTGGCCAGCGCTCTTAAAGGTGAAATGACAAGCAACCGTTCGGCCCATAGTTCTTGAAAGGTCTGGATCCAATAAGTTTTTCCCGAAGCAGGAGGAGATGTAAGAATCAGTAACTTTTTACGGTCCATCGAAACTACATATTTTAATTGATTTAACTTATTCAATTCATCTGGCCAAAAAGTTACGAAAAAGTTTAAATCTTTCTAATATGAGATTTGGATTATATTTCTTATTCAGCATCGGCTTGATTGTTGCGGCATACCACGCAGCACAAAACAGCATGCAGAGACCTCTTAACCTAAGCGCTATTCGTTTAGGCATGAATATGGAAGAAATCAAAGATGCTTTCGGGAATCCCTCGGCCCGTATGCGGAATCAATACACCTATATCTTAGAAGACGGTTCAGAACTCACTTTCACTTTACGTGACAAGAAGTTATCAAGTGCCACCGTAAAATTTCACCGTTCCATTGCTATTGCAGACCCGGAAATGCGTAAGCTTTCTCTTGTTCAAATGGATGACCGAAAGACAGAAGACAATCGACATAGTTGGTTTTTTGCTGGCAATCCGGAAGAAGGACTTATCTACAAAATTACCTCCGAAGGAAAAATTGAATCTCTTACCTGGGTCCCGCCTTTCACTTACGGCGGCAACCGACCTAAACACTTACAGGCCCTCTTTAGGGATTTTCACAGTCAACAACTCACAAATTTGTGATAGAATGGCTGCATGATCACACAAATTGAAAAACTATTCGATAAACAGATTCGACCGGCCCTTGCTCAACATGGCGGGAACGTAGAAGTCGTTGACGTGGATAACAATATCTTATTCGTAAAATTCTTTGGTGGATGCCAGGGCTGTTCTAGTTCCAAGGCCACCCTAAAAGGTGGAATTGAGCAGTTAATAAAACAGAAATTTCCTGAAATCACTGAAGTGGTAGATGTTACGGACCATCAAAGCGGGACAAATCCTTACATGTAGGCCGTCCCGCCTCGGTATTCTTACTCTTTCGGATTTCTAATAACATTTAGACGAGCACGCACACTTTCCAATTTCTCTAAATCCAGCTCGCCGTAAATAATTTTTTCTCCCTCACCTGCATCAGCAATGACCTCTCCCCATGGATCAACAATAAGGGAGTGACCAAAAGTACTCAGTTTATCATTATGCTGACCCCACTGGGCCGAAGCAATAACATAGCACTGATTCTCAATCGCTCGGGCACGCACCAAAGTATGCCAGTGGGCCTTACCGGTTGGAACTGTGAAAGCTGAAGAAATCGAAAGGACATTCGCTCCCTGAAAAGAATAACTTCTAAAAAGTTCAGGAAAACGAAGATCAAAACAAATCGAAAGACCAATATTAAAGCCCTCAAGTGACAACATCTTAGGAGTATTTCCGGATGTATAAACCCTAGACTCATCCACCACTGTGTTACTTGGATGTTTAGAAAGGTCTACTCGAAATAAATTTATTTTATCGTAGGTAGCAAGCTCAGTTCCATCTGGAGCAAAATTATAAGAGCGGTTAACCACTTTTCCCTGATGCAAAGTTGCAGCTGAGCCACCTAGAATATAAAGTCCGGAATTCACCGCCAGGTTTCTGATGGCCTGATAGTGTTCATTATGACCATCCACTAAATAGGGAGTCGGTTTTGTACCATCTGACATGGAATAGAAAACTTCCGGCAAAAATACTGCCTTAACGTCTTTAGCCTTGGCCTCATTCAGAAACTTTGTGATAGTAGAAAGATTCTGGGCAGGATCCAGCACGCTTTGAAGTTGAACAACTGCTATCTTCATGGGCCCTCCAATTATGAATTTACCTATTCAATGACCAGTTATAGGATCAATAGACCATGCTGAAAACCTTTTTCATAAATACACTGAAAATCCTGATTGCAGGTTCTTTGATTTACTGGCTAGTTTCTTCCGGTAAATTGAATTTTAATCTTTTACAAGGCTTAAAAGACCATCCAGGGGCCGTGGTTTTGGCGATCGTCCTCAGTATATTGAACTTTGTTCTCATTTCTTTCCGCTGGGAAAGTATCCTGCGGGTGCGTAGCCAGATAAAACTTCCCATCGCGGGTCTCCTTAAAATTACCTGGATTGGCCAGTTTTTCAGTTCAGTGCTTCCGGGCAGTGTAAGTGGCGACCTGGTAAAAATTCTGTACGTTCAGAAGTTTGATTCCAACTTTTCCAAAAAATTTATTTTCGCTTCTATCTTGATTGATCGGGTGATGGGACTAGCTGGACTCATCCTACTGGTAGGCCTTAGCTCCCTCCTCTTTGGGAAACAGATTCTTGAGAATGCTCCGGCCATGAAGCCTCTCTTAAGTATGAACTACCTGCTGGTGTTTCTCATCATCTCGTCGTTTTCTTTATTCTTCTTCTGCCACCACTGGATAAGACATGCACTCAAACTTATGGGGAATCGAATTCTTCCTCAAATCTTTGAGAAGATCATTGGTCTTTGGGATGATCTGGTTTTAATCAAATCGAAAATGCTTAAGGCCATTCTCCTCTCGATTATCGTTCAGTTTATCGGGGTGTTGATTTTCTGGTCGCTAATTGGGCCATTTGTCGCAGGGAAAATGGACTTCGTGCAAGCTTTGGCCTTCATTCCTTTGGGTTTAATGACATTGGCACTACCTGTGGCCCCATCTGGATTAGGAGTGGGACACGCTATCTTTCAAAAGCTTTTTGAGTTTTCCGGAATTGATGATGGAGCGTCTCTGTTTAATCTCTATTTTGTCGTTACCCTGGCAGTAAACGTACTAGGATTTATTCCTTACCTTCTGACGAAAGCTAAAAAATAAAAATCTTGCTCGGATCAATGTGTGAGTAATGAGTAGATTTAGTCTTGAGAGTTTCAAGCTGTAAGAGGAAGTTTAGCTCAGCTTCAAAATTGTTAAGTTTACGGACTTTTTTCGAATGCTTTTTCAGGATCGGTTTTACTGCCTGGGGAAGAGTGCAAATTCCGCGTAAGAGATAATTTTCACCTTTATACTTAATAACTCTGCCGGTAAAAACGTCACCTTCAACGAGACTAATGACCGGATGATCTTTTTTCAAAATGATCTTCTCATCATGAAGAATATCTTTAAGCAGAAACTGTTTTCTGAAAGTTGATTTAGAAAATTCAAACAGCGAATGATTTACATTTAAAAGGGCCTGGGAAAGTTCCGGTTCTACTTCATTATTACGAATGTGATCCTCAATAACTTTTGATCCATCCTTCTGACGATGTTGGAAAATATACCAATCGTTAAAAGAGTTCATACGAGATTCAAAATCTTCTTTATCCTCATCTAATTTTCCAGTAAGCGAAAAATAAATATCTTTCGCCTCTTTCAAATCTGAAAAATGATTCCCTTGACTATAAAGGGTTAAAACCTTGTCTAAATATTCATGAACAACTTCGAGCATAGGAGGTATTCTACTCTTCTGTCTTTAACACTGCCAAGAAGGCTTCTTGAGGAATTTCGACATTCCCGACCATTTTCATACGCTTTTTACCCTCTTTCTGCTTCTCAAGAAGTTTACGCTTACGAGAAACGTCACCACCGTAACACTTGGCCAAAACGTTTTTCCGTAGGGCCTTGACCGTTTCACGAGCAACAACTTTTGAACCAATGGCCGCCTGAATTGCTATATCAAACTGCTGGCGGTCAATCACTTTAAGCAGTCGATGGGTCAGGTCCTTGCCTTTTTGATGGGCGGTACTTCGGTGAGTAATAACCGAGAGAGCATCAACTTTATCACCATTTAAAAGAACATCGAGCTTCACCATGTCTGATTCCATGTATTCATTAAGCTCATAGTCCATAGAGGCATAGCCTTTGGAAAGTGATTTTAACTGGTCATAGAAATCAAACATCATTTCCGAAAGCGGAAGGATATAGATAAGTTGTACGCGGTCTTCCGTGATGTAATTTATCGCTTGTTGCTGGCCACGGCGTTCTTCACATAGCTTAATAATTCTTCCTACATACTCATTGGGAAGGTGAATAGAAAGCTTAACTGTAGGCTCAAGAATAGTTTCAATCATTCCAGGATCTGGAAGCTTGGCCGGGTTATCGACAATAACTTTATTTCCTGCATTAGTGATCACTTCATAGCTACAAGAAGGAGCTGTTGAAATAAGGGCCAGTTTAAATTCGCGTTCTAGTCGGGTCTGAATAATATCCATATGCAATAGACCCAGGAATCCACAGCGGAAACCAAAACCTAACGCCTGAGAAACTTCCGGCTCGTAAGTAAAGGAAGAGTCGTTTAGAGCTAACTTTTCTAAGGCCTCTTTTAAAACTTCATATTCTTCAGAATCTACAGGAAAGATCCCGCAGAAAACCATCGGCTTAATTTCTTTGTAACCGGCCAGAGTCGGGGGTTGATCTTTCTTATCTGTGTGAACAATTGTATACCCGACTTTGACATCCCGGACGGTTTTGATACCACAGATAATCATCCCTACTTCACCGGCCGCAAGCTCAGGAACTTCCTGGTAGAACGGTTTATGAACGG
The DNA here is from genome assembly GCA_023432655.1 of Pseudomonadota bacterium. Taxonomy (GTDB): domain Bacteria; phylum Bdellovibrionota; class Bacteriovoracia; order Bacteriovoracales; family Bacteriovoracaceae; genus Peredibacter. The sequence goes on from JAEYUK010000044.1 coordinate 6,199, forward strand.
CGAGTTTAATAACTTCATAGTCCATTCCTGAAAACTTGAAATGGATTTTATCTTTTACTTTGAGAGTCCCTTCCATGATACGGGCAAGAACAACCACTCCTCTATAAGGATCGAACCATGAATCAAAAATAAGGGCCTGAAGTAAATGAGAGGCATCCCCCTTCGGAGGTGGGATTTTTTTGACGATCTCTTCAAGCAACAGGTCTACACCCAGTCCGGATTTTCCTGAAACATAGGGAGCTTCTGAAGCGTCAAGTCCGATCACATCCTCAATTTCTTTTTTCACACGATCAGGATCGGCATGAGGAAGATCGATCTTATTAAGTACGGGAACAATCTCAAGATTATTCTCCAGTGCCATATAAACGTTCGCAAGAGTTTGAGCTTCAATGCCCTGGGAGGCGTCCACAATTAGAAGAGCACCTTCACAAGAAGCTAAAGAACGAGAAACTTCGTAGGTGAAATCCACGTGTCCCGGAGTATCGATCAAATTGAAATAATAAGTTTTACCATCCTGAGCCTTGTAGGTAAGACGAACGGTCTGGGCCTTAATAGTAATACCACGCTCTTTTTCCAGGTCCATATTATCGAGCAGGCGATCAGTTTTTTCACGATCGGTGACGGCTTTACACATCTCAATAATCCGATCGGCAAGCGTAGACTTCCCGTGATCGATGTGAGCAATGATAGAAAAATTGCGGATGAGACTTGTATCCATAGCAGTGCTTGACCCTTTTCTGTGAGGGGTCAAGCATACACTATTTGGAAAACTAAACAAAGACCTCTTTAGAGATAATCATCATGTAGTAATCCAGGTTGGATTCTTTGGCCCGGATGGGAAACACGTTGGCATAGCCCTGATAGGCTTCCTCGGTGTCCTCGAAAATGTACTCACCTGTGACCGGATCAATGATCTTTTTCCGTTTAGGTATTGTAATTTCAGCATTTTCAATCTTAGAGCGGCGCTTTATCGCCAGTTCAAATGTCTCAACAATCGAGTCCGGCATCAGGGTGTCGGTAATGTTTTTGTTAAGGACATCCTCGCTTTGCATCTCCAGGGTCCCATACATGGTATTATTCATGTAAATGAGTTCACCTTTGGCGTTGGCTATCATGATGTTTTTCTTAACCATATTTGCCAGGGTATCAAACTTACGGTGTTCTACAGAGATACGGTCGGTTCTTAATTGTTCAAACTTTTTCATGCTGACAATCATTTTGTTCAGCTCACGGGCGAGCTCTCCTATCTCATCATCCTGATCGTAATAGATAGAAACATCAAAATTCACATCCTGAAGCTCCCGAACGGCATCCATAATCTTTTTAAAAGGCATGGCTATTTTTCCCGGAACCACCAGTGATAATAAAATGGTACCCAGGAAAGTGATAATTAAAGTTATCAGCATATTACGGCGGGTTTCACCAATAATTGACTTAACCTGCTTATCTCTTTGTTCATTTTGAAAATACTGAATGTCTTGAAACTCAGAAAAGGCTTCCAGGATTTTATCAGTAAGCTCATTAATAGTTGATAGACCTTCTCCATCCCGATAAAAAAGGGAGGATTTACCAACGATAGTTTTCAGAGAATCAACATACCCCTGCATTTTAGAGATAATCTTTTTCGCCTCGACTTCAGTATAGAAACTATCCAGGCGTTGAAGCTGGGACTGAAAACCTTCGCAAAGATTCTCCAGGCGCTTCAGGTCTTCCCCGGTCGGTTTACTGGTTAAAATCTTCTTCTGCATTTTAATGATTGATACGGCCGAAATTCTCACTTCATCCGTTAGAAGCGAAATTTTATTCGAACTTACAGTGATGGAAGAAATTTGAGTGTTCAGTGAATCCAGAAAGAAAAACACTGTAAATCCCATAACCAATACGACGACGTTGGCGATGATGAAACTGGCGGTAACTCGTCTTTTTAAGGAAAGCTGCATATCTACTCCGTTACGCTACTTCTAGATCCTGGAACAAACGGTCCAGATTTTTTTCACTACCAACTAAAACCACAATATCATCAGCTTCAATCACATCCATGGGAAGTGGAGAATCATTTATGACGACCCGATAGGCAGCTTTCCCTTCTTCGGTGATATAGGGAACACGTTTCTGAAGGGCCACAATATTGAGAGAATAATTTTGTCTGATTTGAGATTCTACCAGGGTTTTTCCCTCGAAAGATTTCCCCAGTTTTAATTCAACAATGGAATACCCCGCTGCAAAGTTATAGCGCTGAAGGACATGAGGGGCAGCAATTTTACTGGCTATGATTTCACCCATTTCTTCTTCAACTTTTACAATCTCGGAAGCACCGATCTCGCGTAGAACATGTTCATGAAGTTGCGTGGTCGCTCGGGCAACAATTCGGCCGACTCCAAGCTTTCGAAGCATCGCCACCGACATAATACTCATTTCGATATTATCACCAATGGCCACAATGGCCGTATCGACATCTGAAATACTGACGGCCCGGAGTGATTTCTCCTGAGTCACATCAATACAAACCGCGTGAGAAACTTTATCTTTAATCCGGTCCACAAGTTCGGGATTGGAATCAATCGCCAGAACCTCTGCACCTTTTTCGAATAACCTTACAGCGGTTTTAGCGCCGAAAGTTCCTAGTCCAATAACTGCTACCATCATAAAACATTATCCTATTAAAATTTTTCCTTCTGGATATTCAACTTTTCTTGGCATAGCTGCACGACTTCCAACAGCAAGCACCAGTGTTAGTCCTCCCACTCGTCCTACAAACATAACAAGACAGATCAGGAGTTTACCCATATCGGTCATGAAAGGTGTCACGCCTAACGAGAGTCCTGTCGTGGAAAAAGCACTGGTCACTTCAAATAAAAGTGCCAGGAAGTTCTTATCAGGCTCTAACCGCATTATAACGAGAAGCCCGAGACTAACAATAATGAGCGAAATAATAAAGATCGCGATAGACTTTACGACTGTCGCGGCGGGAACTTTCCTCTCAAAGAACTCCACATTGGATTTACCTTGTAACGTCGCTTTCACAGACTGCAGAAGGACTGCAAAAGTCGTAGTCTTCACTCCTCCTCCGGTTGAACCAGGAGAAGCTCCAATAAACATCAACAAGATCATCATATAAATAGTATGAGGATGAAGTGAGTTAAGGTTAATAGTGTTAAGCCCCGCCGTTCGCGTGGTTGCCGACTGGAAGAAAGAGACCTGAAGGCGCTCCCACATGCTCATGTCCTGGAAAGCATTTAAAAACTCTCCGAAGAAGAGATAAACCGTACCGAAGGCCAAAAGCAGTGTATTGACCGAAAGGACTATTTTAGTGTGGACAGTAAGAGAATTAAAGGAACGTCTGGATCTTATCGTCTGAAGAACATCTTTCAAAACGGTTATCCCAATCCCTCCAAGAATGACTAGAAGGGCCAGGCTAATATTAATGAGAGGAACGAAACCAAAGTCTTCCATGCTATTATTAAAGAGAGAAAAACCTGCATTACAGAAGGCCATGATGGCGTGGAAAAATCCAAAATAAAGAGCCTGTCCGATTTCAAAACCTTGCTGATAAAAAGAAAAAGTCAGGATCATCGCTCCTACGAACTCAATCACAAAAGTGTACCGAACGATATTAACGATGAGCTCCAGAAGTTCCTGAGAACTGGAGGTTTCTAGCACATCCTGCATGATGACCCGTTCTCTCATCTGAAGATTTTTTCCCATGATAAGGGCCATTGAACTAGAGAGTGTCATAATCCCGAGTCCACCCACTTGAGCTAAGAGGAGTAAAACCATCTGGCCAAAAGTGCTGAAATTGTCAGCTATCGAGACTGTAGTAAGACCGGTCACACAAGTGGCGGACGTGGCCATAAATAAAGCATCAATGAAAGAGAGACTTTTCCCGGTGGAAGAAGAGACTGGTAACATCAGGATTAACGAGCCTAGAAAGATGACACCGCCGAAAGAGAGTAAAACCACCTGAGCAGGCGCTAGTTTCAGACGAAATAGAAAGCTACTGGTACTTACGGCCACAGAGGGTGATTCTTCTTTTTTTTCATAGAAAGAAATAAATGACGAAAACAGATGGACTGCTGAAAGCCAGTAAACAAACTCTAAGTCACCCCAAGTTATGACAATCGGGACAAAAATAATGAGGGAAAAGACATGACCACGAAAAAAATCCTCAAAACCTTTGCTCTTTAAGAAATTAGTGGCAAGAGTAATAAATAAAATAAGAGGAACCACCCAGAGGGCGTACTCCATGAGCATTTCCATCGGAAGCTTCTGTAAGAATTCCGGGAAACGACCAGATTTTTGTAGGGTATAGATCAGGACGAACAAACCATTGACGAAAATTTCGAGCAACAATGGAATTCTTCCCATAAAATAATTCATGACTACGATTTTACGCTCTTTTTTTAATAATCCTAGGAATTGTTAATGCGACAAAAACGTTCTATCCCCTTTGAGATTACCGGTGTCGATAGTCTAGGACAGGGAGTTAGTAAGATTACAGAAAAAATAACCTTAATACCTAAAACGGCCATCGGAGACAAGGGTGAGGCCATCCTCGTCTCCGAGAAAAAAGGGGTAGCCTTTGCACGGGCGGAAAAACTTAGCGAGTCATCCACTCAAAGAATTAAGCCTGAGTGTCCTCACTTTTCCAATTGTCCATCTTGTCACTTTCTTCATGTGGATTATGCTCAGGAACTTCGTTATAAAAAAGAAAATTTTGAAAGACTCTTTCGAAATCTGCCTCTTCCAGCGGTAGAAGTTATTGCCGCTGATCGTCGCCTTGCTTACAGAAACAGAATTCAGCTTCATTATAGTCTCAAATCTAAGCTATTAGGGATGAGAGACCCCCACTCCTTCGGCATTCTTCCCATTCCCGAATGTCTGATTGCAGTGCCGGAAGTGGCCAGTGAGCTTCGAAGACTTTATTCCAACGACCAATGGAGCAAGGAAGCTCCTGCAAATATCCCTGAAGGGCATGTTGAGATTTATTGGCATCAAAATGAACTGAAAGTGAATTGGAATCGACCCTATTCAGAAGGAGGGTTCACTCAGGTTTTTGATGAAATGAATCAGAAACTAAAAGATCTCCTAAAAAAATTATGGCTCCCTAATAATCCGACCAACCTGCTCGATCTTTTCGGAGGAAATGGAAACCTATCTAATGATTTAAATTATTCCAATCGGTTATGTGTCGATTTGTACCAAGATCTTCCAGGAGCAGACTTTTTCTCTCAGGATCTCTATGGAGAACATGCCCTTTCGAGAGTGAAAAAAGAACTCATTAAGCGTTCCATGATTGTAGAGTCTTTACTTTTAGATCCTCCACGCAGCGGTCTTAAGAATATTAAGGAATGGGTAACAACTTTCAATCCGCAAACTATCGCGTACGTCAGTTGTGATCCGCAAACATTGGCCCGCGATCTTAAGGATCTCAAAGGGTATACTTTCAGGAAGGCATTCTTAATCGATTTCTTCCCTTCAACCTTTCATTTTGAGAGCTTCATAATTCTGGATAGAGAAAATTATTAAGTTTTACAAAAATCCTTCCCTTAAATAGAATGAAAGAGCATCTATTTTATTTGGGGGAAAGCAATGCTTACATTAGGTCGGTTTACATCTAAACTTTTACCAGTCATGGCCTTGCTTATTATGACCGCCTGTGCTTCAAAAAACAGCGTTCAGAGTAAACAATCTGAAATTTACTTTTCAGCAGGAACCCAAAGTTTGATGGAAAAGCAGTATACAGATGCGCTTAAAAACTTAATCCAGGCCAACAAACTCGATCCAAATAATTCAGAGATTCTCAATAACCTGGCGATGGCCTTTTATTTTAAGGGTGAAACCGGAATGGCGATCAAGCACCTCGAACGCGCCTTAGAAGTAGATGATAAAAACTCGGATGCCAAAACAAACCTCGCTTCTATTTATTTTAAAGAAGGAAAAATCTCAGAAGCCGAAGCACTTTATCAGAAAGTATTAAAAGATTTGACCTATGAAAAACAGGCCAGAACCTATTTTAACTTAGGAGTCATTGAACTTCAGGCCAAAAATAATCTAAGCCGCGCTGAAAGCTATTTCAAAAGATCAATCAAGGAAGATGAAAATTATTGTCCTTCATATTATCACTTGGGACTCATTCAATTTAAACAACGCCAACTCAATACAGCTTTAAAGACCTTTAAACTCGCATCCATGGGAACTTGCTATGAGTCCCCTGCTCCTCACTACTACCAGGCCTTAACACTGATTCAACTTTCCCGTTATGACGAAGCCAGAATTAAATTAGATGAAATCGACACTCGATTTAAAAATAGCTCATTTGCGAAAATGGCAAGAATGAAAGTAATTGAAATCAATCAACTAGAAAAAAATAAATCTCAGGAATCACATGCATCAAGGAAGGTGCTTGAATCTCCAGACTTCTAATACACCAAGGATGGCGTAAATGGAAAACCAAGATCAAAATGCAGCTCCTCTCTTAGGAGAATTTCTCAAGCAAAAGAGAGTGGAAAAAAATTTCACTCTAGAGAAGCTGGCCCAAAGAACAAAAATCAGCATCAATATCTTGAGAGCTATTGAAGCGAATGATTTTAAAAATCTACCGAGCCCAGCCTATGTGAAAGGCTTCGTTAATACTTATGGAAAGATGTTAGGCATCCCTCCAGAGGAAAGCATCAGTAAGCTTGAATTCACTTATTTTAAAGTCGTGGGTAAACCATTTCCGGCCTTAGATCACACTAAGCAAATGCTTTCAAGCGGCACGAAGACGCCTGTTGATGACAGAGCGGAAACTGGGACCAAACCTCAGGAAGTTATTGAAAGTGCAACTTCTGTTATCGAAAATACGAAATCATTTCTTCCGGTCATTATTTTCGTCACAGTCATCCTCGTTTTCGTGGGCGGCTATAAACTGATTTCTTCCGTCGTAAAAGATGAAGTCAGCAGTTCTAAAACGAAAGATTTAGGCCCAAAGATTGAATCCAGTTCAGCCTTGGTCCACAACAATGAACCCAAGCCTACTACTACTGTAACACCAGCAAAAGAAGCTGAACCAGCCGCCACCGCTCCGGCGACCACGACAACTGAAACTCAGCCAGCGGTGGAAGAAAAAAAACCGGAAGTAGAAGTCCGTAGAAATTATCCAACGATTGAATTCAGAACTGTGCGAGGCAAACTCTTTACTGTCCTTCCAGATGCCCCTGAAAATACTGATGAAACGTTCCTGCCTAAACCGATTAAAGATTCCATGGATTCAAGTATTCAGAATGTTTACATCAAAGCTGTGTCTGGTAACACTTGGTTAAGTTATAAAATCGATGGAAATCCCATTGAAAGTGTCATCATTAAGCAAGGCAGCGACCTCTTTCTACAAGGCGAAGAAATAAGAATTTTTCTCGGAAACGCTAATGTCACTAAGATCTTTTATAATAACTATCTTATTAGTGCGCCTACAAAGTCCGGAGTTAAGAGCTTAATCTTCCCGGAAGAAAGCAATTCGAAATTCAAATTACCTCTATTTCCAAAAGCTACGGATGATATCCTTCACACCTCTGAAGATTATCAAAAACGCATGAAGCTAGAAGAGGATGAGTTAGAAAAAAAGAAGCAAGCCGAATAGGATTACGACTGCCAGTCTAACTTTCTGTAAAGACCCAATCCAAGAAAAGACATTACTGTTATTGGTAAAAAGACGGCCAAGGGAATCGGAATGGTTCCCTTCTTGGCCAAACTCACTAAAGAAAAATAAAGGCCATAATAAAGGATCAAACAAAATAGGCCCAAAAGGCCTGAATTCTTACTTTTACCGCGATTGCCGGATATCCCTAACGTAAAACCTAAGATACAGAATACGAAGCAAATCAAGGCGCCATTTTTCCGGTTCCAGAACTCATACTTAGCATTGAAGAATTCTTTTTGATTAAAGCCATAGGCCTTATCCGCTTCCTCGGGAGTCATTTTAAGAACCCCTTCCAGCTCTTTGGAGGTCAGCATGGTTTCTTTAATGCTAAAGCGATCGTCGAACTGTTGCTGAGAAACTGGAAAAACATATTTTTTAAAAAGTATTTTTTCCACATTGTTGCCTGGAGCTTGTCCGATGATATTTCCATCAAAAAGAGTCAGGGTCAGTTTCTCAGAAAGTGATTCACTGGAACGCTCGAAAACCAACTCTCCCCGATCGGCAAAAATAACTCTTTCCGAGCCCTCTTTTTCCACAATATGGAGAAAGACTTCTTTTAAGTTACGGCCATATTTCGTGGACTCGGCAGCAAACAGAGTTAAATTTGGAATGAGGGTGAAAAATTGCCCCTCTTTAATCCCTGCCAATAGCCCGCTCGAAGTGAGGTAATTAATTTTTTTCCTGAACTCTTTATTAGATTGGGGAATCACGTTCTGATTAAGCTGGTAAACACTGGCCGTCAGAATCCCGGCAATAACTAAAAAAGGAACCAAAATCCTAAATTTGGTCATGCCTCCGGCACGCATTGCTATATATTCAGAATCACTTGAAAGACGGTTCAAGCAGTAGATCGTGGAAAAAAACACTGCAATGGGTAAAGAAAGGGGAACAAATGTTAAGGCGATATTTCCCACCAATTTCAGGGTAAACCAAAGGGAAATATCTCGGGTCACCAATAGCTCCGTCAGCCGAAAAAGTTCGAAAGTTAGAAGAAAGCTGATAAAAAAGAAAGTACTCACCACCAGGGGCATGATAAACTGCGCGGCAAGGTATCTTTGGAGCAAAAGTTTCATAAATAACAAGTTACTCCAGATTCACCTTTCCATCAAGAAATGGCAGAATGTTAAGACTTAATAAAGGAGCTTCTATGCAGATTAAACTAGATTCAGTAGGAAACCATTTCCTTACTGCGGATTTAAAAATTTTAACGGCCTTTCAAAAAAGCGCCAATACAGAGAAACCATCAAAAAAGACGAAAAGTACTTCCGAGGCTTCAGCTGTTATCGACCACTGGTCAGATAAAGGTTTAAAAGAAGAATACGATAATCTTAAAGCTTCTAAGAACTTCAAAGCCACCAAAGATGAAACTCTTTCTTTTACTGGAGCAACTGGTGAAACTGTTTGGGTTGTAGGTCTTGGCGATAAAACCAAAGTGACTGCTGAAGATATCCGCAAAGCAACTGCAAAAGCCTTCAAAGCCGCAAAAGCTGGGAAGTTCTCAACAATCGCATTTGATGTAAATGGCTTTAACGTACTAAAAGACGAAGCACAAACGGCTGGACTTATTGCCGAAGCGGCTTACCTTTCTGATTATACTTTCGATAAGTATAAATCAAAAAAGCCTGAGGAAATTTCTGTAACAGTTATCCTCGGTCATATTGAAAAGAAAAACTCACAGAAAGTTGAAAAGGCCCTCGCTTCAGCGAAAAACGTTTGTGAGTCTATTTCCGTCATCAAAGACTTTGTTAACGAAGCACCAAACGTCCTTCACTCTGAAGAATACGCACGAAGAATCGAAGCGGATGTGAAGAAAAATCTTAAAGGTGTAAAAATCAAAGTTCTCAACAAAGCTGCCATTCAAAAAGAAAAAATGGGAATGCTTTTGGCCGTGAACTCTGGTTCAGCTTATGAGCCTCGGATCGTTCACTTAACTTACGAGCCAGCTAAAGCAAACTCAAAAACAAAACACGTCGCTTTAGTCGGTAAAGGTATCACTTTTGATACTGGCGGTTACTCGCTTAAGCCAGGCGGCAGTATGATGAACATGAAAAATGATATGGGCGGTTCGGCCACTGTTTACGGTGCTTTCCGTGCAGCTGTATTAGAAAAAGCTCCAATCAAAATTACTTGTATTCTTGCTATGACAGATAACGCTGTAAACGAATACGCAACTATGCCTGATTCAATTGTAACTGCTAGAAATGGTAAAACAGTAGAAATCCTTAATACTGATGCTGAGGGCAGACTTATTCTTGGGGACGCTCTTGATTATGCTTGTGATCAAAATCCACAATACATCATCGACGCTGCTACTTTAACAGGGGCATGTCTTGTGGCCTTAGGTAATCAGGTTTGCGGTATTCTCGGAAATGATCAAAAGTGGATCGAAGAAGTTCTAGGCGCTGCTAAAGATCAAGATGAGTATATGTGGCAACTTCCAATCATTAATGAGTGGAGACAAGACCTTAAATCAAAAGTGGCTGACCTTAAGAACATCGGAACACCGATGAGAGCGGGTACGGCACTTGGTGCAGCTTTCCTTGAAGAGTTCATTAAGAACGACATCAAGTGGGCCCACCTTGATATCGCCGGTGTAGTTGATGCTCAATCACACCTTCCGTATTGTTCAGCTCATGGAGCTTCAGGACTTATCGTTCGTACCCTGACTCACTTGCTGGTTAATGGAAAATAATCCAAAGTTTAAAATCGTATTGTTTGCGCCTGAGATTCCCGGTAATACCGGGAGTATCGGGCGCACTTGCGTCGCTCTTAACCTTGAGCTCATTCTCATTAAACCTTACGGCTTCGATATTTCTGAGAAGGCCGTGAGGCGCGCAGGCCTTGATTACTGGAAGCACGTGACCCTTAAGGAGTTTGATTCCTGGGAAGATTTTCTTATCCGGGAAAGGCCCGAGCGGGATAAGCTTTTCTTTTACGAGAATAACGGTGAGAAACTTCATTATGAAGCTCCTTACTCTCAAGGCTGCTATTTGATTTTTGGCGGAGAGACCCGGGGGATACCTTACGAGGTTGAACAAGAATATCATTCACAGATCTACCGTCTCCCAATGTACTCCCAAGAGATCCGTTCACTGAATCTTTCAAACGTGGCAACGGCGGTGGCCTACGAGTGTCTCCGTCACATCATCTAGTTTCCCAACTTAGAGGTGTTTCTTTTTCCTGTTCCAATTCTTCCATTGTTAAAATCTTCGCCATTCTGAGCTTCATGAGTATGGTATTGATTCGTTCTCGGGCAAAGGGAGTAAGTTCTTTCTTTCTAAACGATACATAGTAACGTTTGGGACTTGGAAGAAGCATCGCCAGGAAAGCTCCTTCTTTAGCGGTCAGCTCTCTCGGGTGCTTTTGAAAATAATGATAAGAAGCCTCTCGTATTCCATAAATTCCAGGACCAAACTCGATGCAATTTAGGTAGATCTCGAGAATCTTTTCTTTGGTTAATTCTGACTCTGCTTTTTTGGTCAGAATGACTTCATGGAGTTTTCTCCAGAGAGTTCGATCTGATGAGAGGAAAACATTCTTCACCATTTGCTGAGTGATCGTACTCGCTCCTCGGAATTTCTGCTCTTCCCACATCTCATTTAAGGCGATCTTGACCTGATTAAGATCGACCCCTTGGTGCTGATAAAAGCCCCAATCTTCTGAAATAATGATGGCCCATTTGCCAACTTTTGAAATATCACGGGTCTTCACCCAGTTTCTGGGAATACCCGACTTAATCTCAAAATCCGGTTCAGCCTCACCCTTCTTTATAATATGCGGATAGGACGTTTTCAGAACTGCCACATCATGAGAATAGTACATACCAAGGGGAATAAGTCCCAGAGATATGAGAATGAATAAAATTAATCCAAGAAAAAATGCTTTCATCCAAGTATCATTATAACTCTATGAAGACTTTCTGCGGTTACTATAATGAGTCCCAATGCAAATCCTGCGATTTGATTGAACATACCTATCCCGAACAAATTACTCTGAAACAGAAAAAGTTGCTGGACTCTCTTCAAGGTCTTAATGTGCCTGAACCTTTAAGACCTGTAACATCCAAGCAGACCCACTTTCGAAATAAGGCCAAATTAGTGGTAAGTGGAACTGTGGATAATCCGATCATTGGAATTCTTGGAAGTGAACTGCTCGATTGCCCATTACACTTAGAAAAGATCAATGACCTTTTGCCCGCTTTAAATAATTTTATTACCGCAGCTAATCTCCTCCCTTATGATATTTCCCAAAGAACTGGAGAGCTTAAAGGTCTGATTCTTTTTCATGGAGAAGCGACAAATGAAACCTATCTGCGTTTCATTTTAAGATCTAAGGAAGCTTTAGATCGAATCAAGAAACATCAGTCTTCCCTTTTAAGCGCTTTCCCCCACTTAAAATGCATCTCTATTAATATCCAACCCATCCCTCATGCTATTCTTGAAGGAGAGGAAGAGATTTTTACGACAGAAAAGAACTCCATTCTCCACCGGTTAGGAGAAATCACTCTTCGCCTGGGTCCTCGCGCCTTCGTCCAAACGAACCAAGCTGTGGCATCATCACTCTACGAAACTGCCGCTCAATGGATCAAAGAATCTAAGCTTAAAAAATTTGTCGAACTTTATTGTGGTCAGGGAGCCTTCAGTTTTTTTGCTGCCCCTTACCTGGAAGCAGGTTTAGGAATTGAAATCAACCCGGATGCAGTGAAAGTGGCCAATGAGACGGCCAAAGAATTTAAACTAAAACAACTAAATTTCAAAAGTTCAGACGCTTCTTCAGTCGGTGAAATCGTAAACGAGTTTTCCCCTGAAGTTATTCTGGTCAATCCTCCACGCAGAGGACTCGATAAGGCCGTAAAAGTTCTTCTGGAAGCAAGACCACAAATGATTATTTACTCGAGCTGTAATTATGAAACACTCGCTCATGATTTAAAGCTGCTAAAAGATGATTACCACATATCAAAGATCCAGATCTTTGATATGTTCCCCAATTCCTCTCACTTTGAAACACTCGTCGAGCTAAAACGAGTTTAATTGAATTTCTTTAAGAGTTTAATTGCTGAAAAAACAAGTTCCCTTCGGGCATGGCCTTCAGTCTTGATTTTCCCATCCATCACTTCAATCTCACCATTTTTTATAAAATCATAAATTTTGAAAGAATCAGGTGACGAGGAAAGGAGCCATTCTCTCTTGCTGTCCATTAAAGACTGACCTACTCCAGTCACTTCAAAAGAATTTCTACAGCCCCACAAGTTCTGAGTCAGAGTGGGAAGAATATCATAATGAGAAGTGGGATGAGACATTTCACTCTTACTTCTTTCAGAATCAATGTACAGAAAAGGAATTTTCAAACTCGCATTCTTTCCAGAGTGACCGCCCGTTATAACGATATGAGTGTTCTCCAAGAGGTCTTTTTCCTGGAGGAGCGAAATCATCTCCTGAATAAGTGCATCAGATTCCTGAATAAGCCCATCCATAATAAGAGAGAGAAGAAACGGTTTTTTCACTTCATTACGATTATTAGACCATGATTTGAATTTCACCCAGCTATCTTCATCGTTGCGGCCAAAATCCAGGATTTCATAATTTCTATGATTAAGTTCCTTAAGAAAGAACGGGCCTGTACTGCCTAGGTTTGTTTCAAAGGAAGCCGGAACAGCGTAAAACAGAGTAAAGAGACCGCTCTGGGCGGAATGGGCCACATTATGATGATTGGAGAAGTGCACACCATGTTTTTTCATTTTATAAACATGAGGCATTTTCTCTTCAGTAAAGTCCGAGCTTCCCCACTCTTTAAGAGTGATAACAATAAGATTTGGATTACTTTTTCCCTGGCATTTAAGATCACCAAGATAAGAGAATTCTTTACGATCACTTACCTCAGTAGTTCCACTGCGATAATTTAGATCGTAGGGAAAATAGGAAGCGAATTGTGGATGCACACTACTGAAAAAATAAACAACTTTACCAAGGAACAGAGAGAGAAAAATCACACCAAGGTGAATCCCACCAATCGGATTATAGAATCGACCTTGCATGCTTCTCCAGGTAGTTTCTCCACGAAACCAAACCATAAGAGCATAAGCGAGAAACCCAGCTAAAATTCCTGCAATAACTCCATTAGGAACAAGATGCTGTAAACCTTCAGAGAAGATCAATCTTCCGATATCACTATAAAGATGTGCTTGATAGGTTGAGAAAATCAAAGCATCCATCAAGATGAGACCATTAAGAAGCATAATCAGAAGTAACGACCAAAGGCGAACCACATAATAGGAAGGGCTTATTCTGCTTAGCGGATAAAAGAGAATATAAAAAACCAGAACATTAATGAGTCCAAAGTAACCAACGAGATTACTGATGAAGTAAAACCATTCAGTAAAATTCATCGGAAGCGGAGAACCATGGAGATAAAGAAGACCTAGGAAACAGGATAAAGGAAAAGAAAGTCCGAAAAAGATTTTACGTCCCCAGATTAAAGCAAAATTCTTACGCTGCATGAAATTCCTCATTTATTGTTCTTTTATTTTAGTCACTTAGAAGACGCACTGACACTCAAAAAATACTTGTTTGATATATCAAACAAGAGTATGCTTAACTATACACGGATGGAGTGCTTATGATCATTCAACATTCAATGAAACTTCTAGAACAGCTCTCTGAAATAGAGGCCATGATTAAAAAATTTGAAAGCTATATGGAACAAAATCAGATTGAGGTAGATCGGGATAAAATCCTGGAAGCTTTGATCGCTTCCAGGAAGTTAAAAGAATAATTAGAAAAGATAGTCAACACCAAGACCGAAGAAGTTAGCACGACGGTTTTTCACTTCGTCATCTTCGATATCATAGTTAGATCTTCTGGACTGACTATAATTGAATTTTCCGATGAAATTGTCTGTGATCAGATATTTCGCAGTAAAACGGAACTCTAAATCAATATGAGATTCATGAGTAAGAGATCCAGCACCCTTCACATCCTGCTCCATTTCCCCGACTCTTGTCGCTTGAGCAGAAAGCAGCATCATGAATTCATTAACTGGGCGGTACTGATAAGAAGCGCGAAGGAAAACATCAATTGATGATTCATCATCGATTTTCTCTGTTCCAGCAATACCGTTAAAAGTTCTTTCACCATCAGCATGATAGATAGCACCAGCGGCCAATTGCCACTCATTAGCGATATCAAACTTGCGTCCTATGCGAGCGTTCACTTCAAGTGAGCTTCTGCTTTCAGCGTAGTTACCATCTTTAGAGTTGCCAGCAACACTGTCACCGTCTTCAGCATCTTCGATGTTGATACGAGCAACAGCACCTAGATCAAAATTATAACGAGAATTATTCTGATCTAAGAGTCGATAGTTAAGACCGAAGGCCGGGTTCGCAAGCCCATCCCCTGTGTAGTCAGTAAC
>JAEYUK010000067.1 GCA_023432655.1 Pseudomonadota bacterium
CATTCTAAGAGAAGGGTCTCCGGAAAACCACTAAGCTTTATTGGGAATAATACCCCGGTTCTCAGTGTCACTTTACCTCGCAAAAGAATTTAGGTGTTTTAAATGGTTAAAAATTCATCACTCATTGATGGCATCATTAATGCTCGCTTTCACTTGCTAACTCGTCTTGTCCGAATGGACCGACGCCCTGAAAACACGATAAAAACACACACTTCCTGCACACTCTTAGTTAGCGCTAGTTTAAATTTGAATCATCACCTCGGTTTTTGCCGAGGTGATATTCTCTGTTTTGTGTTACAGTCATCACTATGAAAGAAATCCCAGAAATCCGTGATGGCCAATCTATTGAGTTACTAAAAGAACTTCATATCCTTACTCGCGATGGTAAGCTGAATCAGGACTCAAGGCGTAAGCTCAAGCAAGTTTATCACCTTTATAATTTCATTGAACCTTTGCTGAAAGAAGTGGCCCAAAACGAAAATCACCAATTGAGTCTCGTCGATCACGGTGCAGGAAAGTCTTACTTAGGATTTATCCTTTATGATCTCTTCTTTAAGGCCCTCAAGCGTGGCGAGATCTTTGGTATCGAAACCCGCGAAGAGCTTGTTCTGAAGTCACAGCAACTGGCATCAAGACTAAATTTTAACCGGATGAAGTTCTTAAACCTTTCTGTCGCTGAATCTACTACATCCAAAGAAGTTCCTGAAACGGTAGATATTGTGACGGCCCTTCATGCCTGTGACACAGCTACCGATGACGCTATCAATTTCGCTCTCGAGAAAAAGGCCCGGTTCATGGTTTTAGTGCCGTGCTGTCAGGCGGAAGTTGCTTCTGTTCTTAGAAAACATAAGGGCCAAAACCTTGGCCGAAGTGTTTTAACCGAAATGTGGCGTCACCCGATACATACCAGAGAGTTTGGAAGTCACCTCACAAACGTTCTACGCTGCCTCAAGCTTGAGTCTATGGGGTATCAGGTTACTGTCACCGAGCTCATCGGTTGGGAACACTCCATGAAAAATGAACTTATCATTGCTCAATATAAGGATTTACCCAAAGCGCATCCACGTAAGAGACTTGAAACTCTTCTCCATGAATTAAATTTGGAAGATTTAAAATTTAGATTTTTAGATGAATAGAAAGCCCAAAGGCTTTCTATTCATATTCGTACCAGATGGGCATTTTACTTACTTTGACTTCATGAGATTTGTTCACACAATTCATTTTGCCTTTTTCTAACTTACATTCTCTTTGTTCTTTAACGGGATAGAATGTTGCTCCTGGTTTACTTATCACTGTTCCTAAGAAAAGAATTCCGGCCACTGTCAGCAAATGATGCCTTCTAATTTTCATTCAAACCTCTTTTAAATTTCTGAATCATTTGACGATTTTTTTGCCGACCACCATACTGGCGATAAAGCTAATCACCGCTAAGATAAGAAAAATAAAAAGAAGCGTTTTTCCGATATCAATGGATAAACCACCAACGCCGTTGGCCCCCAGGAGAATGGCCACCAATCCTAGAATGAAGAATGCAATTGCTGCTCTTAACATAACTTTCTCCTCGTCTGTTAGAATTCCTTTTACCCATCATTCCATTGGCATATCTTGTGCCAGAGAGAACTGAATTAAACTAACGAGATTACATCAATATTCAATATTCCAGGGGGCAGACTTCCTCCAACTCTTCACGTTAAATGTGGCTTTTTGTCTCTCAGAATGGGATGCAGTCTTACTTCTTGGAATTAAGAAACTCCTTCACTAAAACCTTTTTATCCATCATACCCTTGGCCATATCATACCCTTTACCTAGATCGGCCCTAAGTTTAAGTAAATCATTTCGGATAACGTCATACTGACCCTTAAGATCGGTCAGTTTATAATTCACAGAGCTTTTTTTGTTTTTTTGCAAAGCTTTCGTTTTTGCGTTCATGTGACTTCTCCTTGATGTGTTTTCTCTCTCTTAGAAGTAGCAAGCTTAGTGCCATGATTTGGCATGAGGGATGCTTAAATATTTCTGTCGATGTCAGGGAGGCCACATGCTTAGTCCGGAACAGTTCGATCATAAATGGAAGGAAATAAAGTCAGGTTTTAGAAATGTCTGGGGTCAAATCAGCGAGGAGGAGTTGGAAAATAACAAAAACGATTTAACCAACTTATTTGGCTTGATCCAGGAAAGGTATCAGGAGTCTTTAGACGAGATAAAATCAAAGTATAACCAACTCATGGATTCATTCGACAACAAAACTGATAAAGGTTTATCTCCAGACATAACTTCCTATGAGAGAAGACCACCTGGTTCAGAGGATTATCTTCGTGATTTTGATAGTGATCGGAATGCCAGACACTAGTACTTTAAAAAGCTTCGAAAGAGTTTTACTTCGGTAGCAAAAGCATAGTCCGTAAGTTCTCTTCTCTCATTTAAGGGAAAATGACCGTCAATTTCGTCACTCACGGTAGATCCCCAAATCAGACCAGCAACCTCGCCATAAAAGTTCACAAGAGGACTCCCTGAATTCCCCTGGATTACCGGACAATAGCTCAACTGAAGTGAATTACCTTTCTTTGTGTAGGTGCAATTAAGTTCCGTAATGCGGGCATGATAAAGAGTGAGATGGTCAATCACCCATGCGCTGAGGTTCTCGCCTAACTGGGCCTCCATCGTCGCAATTGGTAAGGTGGCAATATTGAGCTTGCGATCAATTTCTAAGACTGAATAATCAATACCTTTATTTTTTAAAGGACCTGAATCTACCTTAGTCTGAATGATCTTTTGACAACGAACACTTTCATAACTGCTGCCATTATAAATGGTTATATAAGTGTTTTTGCACTCTTCAGCGGTGGCGACGCAGTGGTTGTTTGTCACAATTCGATCATTACCATTTAAAAAGCCGCTACAAGTGGCCGAGTCTTTTTCATCAGCTGGGTTATAAATGAAGAGCCGGGCGAGTCCTTTGGGGCAATCCTTGTTATCCAGCGAAGCACACTCAAAACTCTGCTCTTTAAGAAGACTACTTAAGTCCTGTTCCTTGATGGTAATTCTCTTCCTTAAGCGCTGGGGCTCCCCACAAGAAGTTAACAGAGTTAATAACAAAAGAGTTAAGAGGAGTGAGACAGTTTTCATTGAGGTATTTTAGTCCGTAGCTCATGAATAGGGTGCGGGCCGGGAATGTTTTATCCAGGCCGTTTAAACTTTAGACAGGGGCTTAGGCCGGCATGATTCCTGCTAGTTATAACTCTAG
Organism: Pseudomonadota bacterium; assembly: GCA_023432655.1. Taxonomy (GTDB): domain Bacteria; phylum Bdellovibrionota; class Bacteriovoracia; order Bacteriovoracales; family Bacteriovoracaceae; genus Peredibacter. The sequence goes on from JAEYUK010000067.1 coordinate 3,243, forward strand.
TTAAGGAGGACTTATGGTTTTTAATAAGCTTTTTACTTACGGAAAAGGTCTCGTAAAGAAGTCGTATACTTTATACGGGATTGGACGGGATATCTTTGACTACAGCCGCCTGGTGGTTAAAAACCGGTTACTCCAAAGTAAGCACAGTCGAGGAAAATCTGAAGGTGGTCATAGTTCCAAAGATGCTCTATTGGCCCGGGAGAAGAATCGGCTAGAAATGGAAAAGAACTTCGTGGTGCCAGAGAGTGATACTTATTGGAAAACCAAGGCCCATGGACCTGATTACGTAGTAAAAGAAAATCTCTATGCGAAAAAAGAGACCTTAACTCAAAATTTTAATAGTAATAAAATGCAGAGGAATTTCGAAAATCACCAGGGGAATTAAAAATGGCGCAACCGCTACGATTCGAACGTAGGACCTCCTGATTCGTAGTCAGGTGCTCTATCCAACTAAGCTACGGCTGCGCTGAGTGAGACCAATTTATAATGCAAAGTGGCCCAGTAATCAAGTTTGAATTTCAAAGAATTTACGCGCCAGGCGTTATTTCATTGGGCCATGCTCCCGATTTTCAATGAGGCCGGGTAGGTGAAAGCATGCCAAAATATTTGTCATGTCTAATAAACCCATCGAACTCAAAATGTTTCTCGCATTTCTATGCCTATGCCTGGTTTCCTATGCTTCGATTATTTTCCAAACTCATCCGGCCAACCCAGATGCCCAATATATCATTCCTACCTTAATAGAATCGGGAAATTTAACCGGGTATATTGGGAAATTATTAAATTTAAAAACTCTTGATCTGCAACCTGTGAGGGACCTCAGTTTAGCCTTCGATCTTTTTGTCTTTAACAAGACCGGCTTCCATATTTCAATTTTCCATAACCTTGTCCTATGGTCCCTTTCGGCCATTATCGCTTTTAGAATTTTGATATTCCTTTATCCAACCTTCCAAAAGAAAGCACTCTTTCTCATTTTATCTCTGTATTTAACCTATCCGCTTTTTACTCAGACTCTAGCTTGGGGAGTTTCAAGGAAGCATCTCCTGGCCTATTTTTTCACCTTACTTATTACAGATCGATGGCTCAAAAATTGCCAGCATTTTAATTTCAAAAATTTTCTCTTCATCACACTCTTCTATACCTTTGCCGTCTTTTCACAACCGATAGCGCTGCTGTGGCCTCTTTGGGCAATCACTTATAGCTACGATAAAACTTCCTTCAAGCTACTTGCTGGAAGCTTGATCATCATGATTGGTGGGGTCTACTTAAATTTTCTTTATTATTCACAAAGCCCTTTATTCTTATCGCTCTACAGTTCAAAAACAAATGAGCTGCAGGAGCTACCTGATAAAATACTAGGCTTAGGCCATTATACTTTTCAGCTTCTTTTTCCTTATCTTCTGTCCCTTTCTTATTCTCTTGGACATTGGTCAACTCTCGTAGGAATTGCACTTTTAGTCGTTCTTCTGTTTGGTATGATTAAAAGCAAGGTGGCGAAGAAGACGTTACTCACTTGGGTAACCTTTTCAATTCTACCTCTGGGGATTGTCCTATCTAAGTCCACGATGCTCTACGACACTTATCTGCTTCTTCCGGCCTTCGGTCTCTTGGTTCTTATTTGTTCTTTTAAAAAAGTTCAGGCACCAGGAGCAGTAGCAGAAAAGTTGATGGTTATTGGACTCGTTCTCTTCATGGGGCTAAGTTTTAAAGAAGCAGGTTATTGGAAAAATGATGTGCTACTTTCAGAACGAAATTTTGAAAATCGACCTGATTGTCGTACTGCTTATGATTATTTAATGTCCCATTATCTGAGTGGGGAAGCCCCTCCCTCTCCAGAAGCCAAAAATTATTTATACAACTATGACTGCGGTAAGCAGAACATTGCCGGACTCACTCTCATAAATCTTCAGAGCTATATGCTATATTTCGAACAGGATTTTAGTAATCCTGAAAGACTAGAAAAGTTACAAAAGCTTTCCGAGCGGGCGGTATTGCCGGCCATACTTTTGGTGGCCTTTCTTATTCGAGAAGACAAAGAAGAAGAAGCAAAGGAAGCTTTGGATAATCTAATCCTGCGCTACGGGAAGACAAAATTCATGCCGATTTATATTCCGCTTGCCGATATAAAGGTCAAACCTTTTTGTGAAAAGCAGGAGGAGAAAGGGTGCTTAAGGTTCCTGGATGCTTTCATCCAAAAACCTTCGGCCTTTCAGTATAAGTGATCTAATCTTTTCGGATAGATACTGAGATATATTCTTTATTATCTAAACCGGTCATGCGTTCTAGCACTGAATATCTTTCCATCACGTAGCTATAAGTCACCGGGAGATCAAATTCTAGAGTGTTATCAATCAGACGACCGACGATGGTTTTCTCTCTACCATCTATGTGACCATCGTTATCTAAATCAATGCGCCCATTCAGAATCAGATCTTTTTCAGGAGTTAAGGAGAGGGTGCCGAAACACCTATACTTACCGCAATCCTCACCAGCAATAGTTCCTTCGATGTGGAGATATGAAATATTTTGTTTTACGGCCTTCTCTCCAACAAACCCACGTGCTCTTAGATATCCCTTCTCAATGGTTAAAGAACCATTCGTTATAGGTAATACTTTCTGAGCAGCTTGAGCTGTAACTGAAATCAATGCCAACATGGCCACAACCATAACATTCTTCATAACGAGAACTCCTATTTATGAGGAGTTAATAACATAAAGATGAACCCCCATGAGAACGGCGTGTAAAAATGAAAGGGTGCTCTTAACCTAAATTTCAGGGTTTATCACGATTTTATCTTTTTCTGATTATTGAAACCGTTTTAAAGTACTTACTTAATCTGGAGAAAAGATGAAACAACTTAGATTCTATCTACCTTTAACGGTAATACTGGGTTTCTTTTTCTTTATGGCCCCTAAGTATATCCAGGGTGGGGATACCTCAGAGCTCGTTATGGCCAGTTACCATCGTCTCGTGGCCCACCCTCCTGGTTATCCATTATTTGTCTGGCTTCAGTTTTTTTGGACTCATCTATTTGAATTCTCCAGCGTATTTTGGAGGGCCAGTATTTTAAGTTGTGTATTAGGGGTCATCGCACTGGCCGGGTTAAGTCTACACTTAAAGGATTCTAATAAAACTCTATTGTCCGTTTTACTCATGGTGGTGGCATTAAAACCTGAAGTCTTAGAGTCTAGTGTCCTCCCTGATGTCTTTTCACTACACGCAGTTTTCATAGCGCTCATTGGTCATTTTTTTCTTTTTAGTCCTCATCAGAAAAAACATTCAGCAGTCATATTCTTATTTATTCTCTCATTAACGAATCACCATACCACCGTCTTACTATTTCCTATTTTTCTCTATAGTTTATGGCATTTAATAATTAGAAAAGAATATAGAACACTAATGTTGGCAGCTGGTACAGGTACTGTTTTATTTATAGCTCTCTATCTCTCCATTTTTTTACTTAATCCAAAGCATCCTCTTTCTTGGGGAGAGATTAATAATTTGTCCGCTCTTGTTCGTCATTTCCTTAGAACGGATTATGGTACTTTTCAGTTGGCCGCTTCAAAAAGCTCAAAGGGGAATGAAGCGTTTATTTTTATGCTGAAGAATCTTTGGCCATTGTTCTTGATTGGGATGGTGGTTGTCGGATTAGCGATTAAAGATAAGGTTTCCACGCTTAAAACATTGCCTTTTCTAACATGGTCCGCCGCGCTTTTAATAACTCTCGCTTTTCCCTTAATTATGAACGTCACCTCTGAGCATGTTGGAGCAGAAGTTCTTAGGCGGTTTCATGTCATGCCAATAGTTGTGCTTACTTCGTGGGCCCTATTCCTCTTGCGTGGAATGAAACTCACCAAGATGAAAGGGATCTTGCTTTTCATTGCAACTATACCAGCGCTTTACAGCAATATTTTATCCACCTCAGGTTTTTTGAATTTAAGAAATGATTCAGTCATTGAAGATTATGCCAAGAATCTTTACTCCATTGGAAAAAGTAAAACTCCCTCCGTTATTGTTGCAGAAACTGATACCAGCTATTTTGCTCTCAGATATTTACAATCTTTTGATCAGGATCCTAAAGCGACTAAAATTGCCATCGTAAGCTTGCCACTTTTTTTTCACCCTTGGTATTTAGTCAAAGTGCGTAGCCGGGTTCCTGATTTTAATCTGCCACGATCAGAAGAGATTTACCTAAAAAGGCACATCAACAAAGACCAGGATATATTTAAACCGAATCTTGCGCGTATAAGATTTTTTTTAACCAAGGGGTATAAAGAGGGTTCAAAATACAAAGTGACGTTTTTTCCTTTAGGTAGAATGCTGGAGGAAGGCAAAGGAGTCTTGTTTCAAGATTTCCCTATCGAGATGAATACTACACCGGAAATTAATTATCAGGGTCCTCAAGCCTTCACAAAACTAAAACTTTTTTTTGAATATTCTCATTTTGATTATGCCAAAGGGGTTGAAAAAGCCCTGGCCAATGATTTTACGGGTGCTCAAAAGAGTATGGAAGAAGCTATCTCGAAAGTCCCTTACGCTTATCCTGCGATGTCCTCTCTGTGTATGAATTTCCCTGATCAGTATAACTTTTGTAAAAGTACAGAGCTTCAAGAACTAGAAGAGAAGACTCTTTACTTTTATTAATTACACTCTTACTAACTTTACGAGAATAATACAGCCAAAGGGGTTGTGCCAATGAATTGGAGAGACTCGATTTGAGAGCCTTACAGCAAGATTATAGGCAAAAGCTGATATCAGTGGTGTTACAAAGTGGGTCGTGGCCTTAATATCCAAGCGGTACCTGGATTTAACTCCCGGTACGATCC
>JAEYUK010000147.1 GCA_023432655.1 Pseudomonadota bacterium
GTATGGGAAGGTTTGAAGAAGCTGAGAGATATCTCCACTTCATAAATAATCTCCTGACGGATATAGAAAACCTTCAGCCGGTTTACCGGATCAATGGTGAAGCCGAGATTCCTGAAAGAGAAGTTCCTCTTAAGGGATATTTAAACGACGGGCCAGTGAGAGTTGGAAACGCCGCCTACTATCAAAAGCAATATGATTCCTATGGGCAGGTGATTCTGACCATTCTTCCTCTCTACATGGATGAGAGGATTATTCACCGGGAGCAAATGCTCTCTTTAGATCCGATAAAAAAACTCCTCCTTCAAATTGAGTATAGGATGGAGGAGCCTGATGCAGGGATTTGGGAGTTTCGCGGCAGGAAGGCCCTGCATCTCGAGACTTATATTTTCCACTGGGCCGGTGCTAAGGCGAGTTTAAAAATTGCTGAGCACTATCAGGATGAAGAGTTAAAAGAATTAGCGGTCAAGATCATTAAACTTTCCGAGCAGCATATTGAAAAATGCTATAGTCCTGAAATGGAATGTTACATGTCAGATCAGGGGAAAGCGTACTTTGATGCCAGCGCCTTCCTCTTGATTATTTTTAATTACCTCCATCCGGAAGATGAACGCACCCAAAAACATTTTCAGCGGCTTCAGAAGGAACTTCTGACTCCGGAAGGCATGATCTACCGTTACCGGGCCCATGACGATTTTGGGGACACCCATGCGACCTTCCTTATCTGCACTTACTGGTTTATCGAATCCCTGATTTGTCTCGGCTTTTTGGATGAAGCGGAGGAGAGCTTAAATAACATCATCGTTCACGCTAACCACGTGGGTCTTTTAAGTGAGGACTTAAGTTCAGAAGACGGCGGGCAGTGGGGTAACTTTCCGCAGACTTACAGCCACGTGGGGCTCATAAATACTGTCATTCGGATGGCGAGGAAAAGAGACAAACAGATCTTTGAATAGTATAGTAGCGCCATGAAAACCTTATTATTCCGGGCCCTGGCGGTCTTTTTTATTCTGTTAGTCGCAACCTCCGTCATGATGGATATTTTCAAAACCAACTTCGGAACAGTTAATTTCTTTGATAAGCATAATGTCTTTTTCCTCATCTTTATTACCTTCTTTCCTCGGTTAACTTTGTTATTTTCTTCTGTCGCCTTCGGAGGTTTTTTCTGGTGGCTGGGTTTCTTTTTCTGCCCGCGCATTTTGGTGGCAAGTCTTGCCACTGTGGCCTACTTTCACACCAACCCTGTTTTAGTTGTGATCAGCTGGATTGTGGCCTTAGGTGGTGAAACCATGGAGAAAGCAAAACTCAGTAGCGGTAGTCGGGGATTTGTTATCAGAACTTACCGTAGTGGTGGTCCTTCTTCTTATGATCAGGATTTTCCTAAAGAGCGCACCCTGGATAAAGATGGTGTGATCGAAGCTGAATTTACCAAAGAGTCATAAATGGCGAAGAAAGTCCTCCGTTCCGATCTTGAACTAACAGGCATTGCCCCTAATTTATTACTGAAAGACGTCGAGAACACAGCTCCTTTTCTCTTTAAAGGTGAAATCAATACCGAAGGAAAAGAGCGCGCTTATCTGGCGAAGCTTGTTTTCTATAAAAAGAATCTGAATGCTTTAAAGCATATTAACCTCACTGAGTACTTTCATATCTGCATGGCCGCCCACTGGAGTACCGCCGGAACTTTTGTTCCGACCAATGTGGATAACCAGATCCGGGAAGGGCTGTGGAAGCATAAAGAAATTCTCGCTCACATCGACCGCATGGCCCGAATCACCATCGATTCCTGGCTGTGGGACTATGAACAAGTCACTAACCGCAAATCCTATAATCCGGAAAATGGGCAGGTGATGAGTACCCACGAAGGGACATGGTTAAGTGTGGCGATTGGGGCCTACAACGCGCTCATTAAGCACAAGAAGACGGAACTCGCTGATGAAGTGGCCCAGGTGATTTTGGCGGAGATCACCAAAGAAGAAAAGATGCTTCTGGAACTCCGGGAGAAAAAAGATCACATCAATTTTCTTCGTACCACCGCCCTCATGGCCCACAACTTTGGTGATCTTGATCGGGTGATTGATCAGTGGAATATGCCGGAGGATGATGCCTTCAGAAAAAGAATCTATAAATTAGGTCACGCCCTTAATCCGAATTATTCACCCATCCTGGCCTACGCCGGTCAGGTGAATAAGAAATTTCTCTCGGTTGAAAATCACCGTCACATGTCCATGAGACAGGCCCGATGCTTAAGACGCTCATACCGCTTCCTTATTCCGGTGGGACCTTTCATGGATGATTGGGGAAAAATTCTGGGGGAATCCAGTGAACTCACCATGGCTGAAAAAGGGGAGATCGTTTCCTGCTTTTTTGAAGGTTACAAACGTCAGGATTTAGCAAGTGGTTATGCCCGCGCTTTCGGGTCCTTAGTAAGGGCCCTGCCTCGAGGATTTGATTCTCTGGAAGCGGATCTTCCATTTGATCTTGTGGCAGAAATAAAAAAATCACCATTCATGAAAACGGCCGAAATGCCGGTGGAAGAATTTCACGAACAGTATAAAAAAGAACTCGAAAACTTTGAGTGCCCACTTTCGGGGATTAAATTCTAAAAAGTCTTCCGAAGCACAGGATGGTTATGCTTCGGAAGCCTTAAATTCTAATTCTCTTCCATGACCTCTTGAACGTCTTTAGCTTCTTCTGTTTTTTTGGCCTTAGGCCCATCTGATTGCGCCTCCATCGTTACATCTGGATCCGATGTATCTTCTCTCGACACAATATTGAGCTGACTAATAAGAGCGCTACTGTTCCCCGAAGCAAAAGCCTCGGCATCTTGAGAGAATTCTCTCCTGGCCTCTTCCACGCCAATTTGACCTTTGATGATCTTGTCAGCGAGATTGAAGGCCAGAATATTCATCTCTTCTTTACTACTACTTGAAGAGAGTTCTCCCCGGGTGCGGTCAATCACTAAGGAGCCGTCAAACTTTGAAA
>JAEYUK010000161.1 GCA_023432655.1 Pseudomonadota bacterium
GCTCTGTTTTCAACAACCGCATATTTAAATGAAGAGCCTTACTGCCGGATTGATATTAATTTTCTTACCATCCTTGACGGTATCAACAAGAATTTATTCATTCGACTGGGACAGAACAAATTCATTAAACTCTTTCACGAAGACGACACGACCAATCTTCTGGATATTCAAAAGTATAAGAGTAAAGGGATTAATTATCTTTATCTCAATCGGGAAACCGCTGACTGGGTTATTAATCAAATCCAAAATCAGATAGATATTTTTTTAAGGGCCAGTAATTTTCGTTTTGTTTTAAGAGGAGCGAGCGACTCGCCTGAAAAAAGATTTGAGCAGAAAATCCTTCGGATTGACGATGAGGTTCATGTCGATAAGGATTTTAAAGAATCAATTGATAAGGCGGTTGAAAGGATTCGTTCCATTGTTGAGAAGGAAGCCAAGGTAGAACAATATTTAAAGGCCTTGAAAGAAAAGCAGGACCATTACGCGCTCTTTACACAAAAAATGAATCTTACCAGTTTAATCGCTTGTGCTCTGGCCAAGCAGCTAGACTGGATATCTAAGATGACGATGGATAAACTTGTTTACGCTTCAGTCCTTTGCGACATTACGTTGGCGGTAAGACCCGAGCTTTTAAAAATTCAAAATCTCGAAGAATTTGAGAAAATAAAAAACACTTTAACAGAAGAAGATCAGAAAATATTCCTGTCGCATCCCAAAGATGCGGCCAATCTCATTAAGCGTTACTTTACTACTGCTCCGCCTGATACAGATGTTCTGGCCTATCAGCATCATGAATTTCCTGATGGCAGCGGGTTCCCTATGGGACTTCGTGCTGACAAAATATCGCCTCTCTCCGCTTTGTTTATTGTGGCAAGTGAGTTTTCCTATTACTTTATAAAGGATGACGAGCCCACTCTGGACGACTTTATTTTGAAATGTCATAGTCGTTTCGATTTTATGAACTTTCGCAAGGTCGTTAAAGCTTTGGAGAGGATTAAGAAAAAATGAAAAGCGTTCCCCTGCTGATTGTTTTGATGTTAGTCTCTTGTGCTTCCGAGAAACCTCGTTTTGTTAAAGAGAGAGTTTGTTCATCAGAAGCTTTGAAGTATCTTCAGAATCCTCGAAATCAATTTAAAACTATTTACGCGAGCCCATCTCTGATTGCAGATGTTGCTGCTACTGCCGGTAGCATGCAGCTTTGCTATGAGGATTTTAAGATGCGAACAGGTTATGAGGAGTTTAATACCTGTTTGGTCGTAGGGGTTGATTATAGTGGAAATGTGGACTTTTTTAATTTTTCCTCCCAAGAAATTCCCCTTGATCAAACTCTCATCAACTGTGCCAAAAATGTCACCTCTGCCATTCCTTATTCTCAGTATGGAAGAAATTATATTCTGATTCAATCATATCAGTTTTATGTAAGTTCAAAATTTTGATGGAATTTATTTAAACTTACCACTGCTGGCCGGCACACTGGTCTAGATGAGAAAGGTTATTTTACTATCCCTATTACTAACCATAGGACTTGTCTTTTCACAGACTATTCCGCTTATTGTTGAATTACCGGATTGGTATCATAAGGCGAGAACTTTTCTTACCATGTCACTTCTCGCCTTCATTATGATTTATGTCGGCCGTGAGTTTAAAGTTAATTTGAAGGATAAGAAGAAATATCTTGTCGATTATGGGGTTGCTGCGACAGCAGCTGGCTTCCCTTGGATATTCTGTACGCTTTATTTCATGTACTTTCTGATGAGTGGTCCGGAAACTTCTCTTAGTGAAGCCATGCTGGTTGGCCGCTTTGCTGCACCCACCTCCGCCGGAATACTTTTTTCAATGCTGGCCGCCGCCGGGCTTGCGCAAACATGGACTTACCGTAAGGCCAAAGTACTAGCGATCTTTGATGATCTCGATACTATCCTTTTTCTTATACCTCTGAAGGCCATTATAACCGGTTTTGTGTGGCAACTAGGATTCGAATTAGGTGTGATTGTTATTCTTCTTGTCTTCGGTCTTACTGGATACCGTAGACTTAAAATGCCTCATACCTGGCCCTGGATATTAACATATGCTTTGGTCATTACTTCCATTTGCGAAATCCTTTTTCTTGTCACCTTTGATCGGGAGTCTTTGGCAGGTGCTCATATTGAAGTTCTTCTCCCGGCCTTTGTTCTGGGATGTATGATGAGAACAGATACTAAAAAAGTTACCCTTAAAGAGCCGCAAGTGAGATTTTTAATCTCCTGCGTATTTATGCTTTTAGTTGGCATGAGCCTTCCTTTGATCTTAGGAGATCGGGCCGAATCCCAACTTAATATGTCAAACTGGGAAGTCCTGTTTCATGTTTTGGTCATCACCTTAATCTCTAACTTAGGTAAGATGTTCGCCATTTTTTGCTATAAGGCGGAAGCTACTTTTCGTGAGAGACTGGCCGTCTCCATTTCTATGTTCCCACGAGGTGAAGTGGGGGCAGGGGTACTCGCGGTTGCCCTATCATATGGTATTCAAGGATCGTTTATGGTCATTGGCTTTTTGTCACTGGCGCTGAATCTTCTCCTGACAGGTGTCTTTATCATGATAGTGACGAAAATCCTGGATTCCTCTTCTTCCGCTGTCGATAAAGAAAAAATCCCGTTAAAGCAATCACGGATAGGGAAATCCCTGTTACAAAATTAATAAGTCGTCCCAGAGTTCCAAAAAACTGACCCGTATGAAGAGGATAAATGATGAGACGTTTCAGGTTCCAGCTGCCAGGATCTTTTGAAGAGTCAAAGCTTTGGAGGACTGAATTAGTAACAGGATCAACAACAAGACGACCGTACCCTTCAAGAAA